>JBGQGO010000330.1:0-6452 GCA_041497455.1 Blastocatellia bacterium
AGCTCGCGGGATATTCGCGCAAGTCAACTTGATCATCGTTTTCGATCACGGAATGGCGACCCAGGATCCGAACAACGCCGTCATCCTGGATGAGCTTGTCGATACGAACCTTGCGGAGAAGATCTTATGGACGGGTGAGATCGTTAGCATCTTTCCAGTGCCCGGCAAAGAAGACGCGATTTACAAAACGCTTAAAGCCAAATTGCCGCCGCAAGCGAAGGTCTATCGCAAGGCGGAAATGCCCGCGCGCTTCCACTACTCGAACAGCCCGCGCATCGCTCCGCTCTTGGTGTTGCCCGACGAAGGATGGACTGTGACTACTCGCGCAAAAATTGAAGAGATGAAAGCCAAGGACCGGAAGAACGGCTTGAGAGGCGGGCACGGTTACGATAACGAGCTTCCATCGATGCGGGCGATCTTCATCGCACACGGTTCGGCGTTCAAGAAAGGCGTCGTCATCGAGCCGTTTGAAAACGTTCAGGTCTACAACGTGATGACAAGGATTCTTGGGTTGAGACCCGCGCCCAACGATGGGAACGATACTGTGACGATCGCCGCGTTGGAGGATGCCTCGAAGCGCGGACGATAGGAGCGCAGGCAAGGATGCCTGCGCCCCCCTTGGGTTACGCATGGCGCGAGTGGGTATGCGCGACAGTCTGACGAGCGTAACCGGCTGCGGGTGCGGATCGCCTTAGCAGAGACCGTCGCCACCACACATCAACGTGGCTAGGGCCAGATGGCGTTCAACAACGCCGCCAGGCGATACCCCCCGAAGGCCACTCGCTTGCGCACGACCTCTACGCCTCGCGTCTTGTAGGCCGCACTCGGCGTTTGTCCTGCCGCGATGTCTTTGTAAACCGCCTCTTTCGCAAGGTCCGCGCTCTCCTTTGCCCAGGCCTGATAATTGAACGGCTCATCCAGTTTCAGGTCCGGGTCGGTGTCCGGATGCCCCTGCAGCGCTACGGTCACCGCCGGCGTGATCTTGCTGAGGGCCGGGGGCGTGAAGGTTGGTGGTGGTCCTCCCTTCGGAAAGCTGTCGAGTCCTCCGTCCCAATAGCTGTGAAGCTTCACGTCTTGCGTGCCGATCTTGATGACGAAGAGATTGCCGCCCTCATCGCCTTTGGGATGCGCGCTGTCGACCTTGGCGGCGCAATGAAGCGGCTGGTGGATGTCTCCAACAAAGTGAATGACCCACCGCAAGGCCTCAGCTTGCTCGTTCGTGTCGATGCTGTTCTTGAGCACGTCTACGTAATGCTCGAGGGCCTTGATGATGTTTTGCGGTTCAGGCAGAGCGGGTAGCGGCGTGTTGTCGGTGGCGAACGGAAAGTCGACGAAGTGAAGGTTTGGCGCGAACTCAAAGCCGAGTTTGCCCCGGACGTCATCACCCCAGTGAGCGGCGTTGACGAAGTCCGGGCTTTGCTTTGTGACATCGCACGGGTTGATAGGAATTGCCAGCAGCTTCTTGACGTGCGCTTTCGCCGAGGGGTTCAGGCGTTTGAAGGCGATGGAGGCAACCATCATATGCCCGCCCGGTCCCCAACCGAGCGAAGTCATCGAACTGGAAAGAACCAGGCAAGCGGCTAGAAAGAAAGGAAGAGGTCTCTTTGTCATTCTTGTTCTCCTTGTTTGGTAATTCGAACAGGCCGAAGACCGCATCGCGGGATTATCTCACGCTGAATCTTCCTGGGCCCTTTTGCGACTCTATCGACGGCCGGCATAGTATCATAAAGTACGAGATGGCTGACTGAGATACTCTGTGATTTCTGGTGAACACAGAGCAGCCTCTACTCTGGCGATTGGGTTGATATTCTCGAAGTCGAAATGTTTCTCCTTACCGCGCAGGAAGGCGGTGCCTTTCGCCGTTCCCCAACCACAGCGAACCGAAAACCATCCGGCTGGCAGTCTTCCGTCAAAGCAGCCTCAGTAGAAATCGACTCGGATGATCCGTTGCATCGTGTGCTAAGATTGGCGCGAGGAATTCCATGAGCGTGCCGAAGAAACTCCAGCGACTGAGCGTGGCCGAGTATCTCGAGGCCGAGCGGGACAGCCCTGTCCGCCACGAGTACGTCGACGGTCAGATCTTTGCGATGGCTGGCGCAAGTGACCGGCATAACCGCGTCTCGATCAATCTGACCAGCAGGCTCGATAACAAACTGGGTGATGGGCCGTGCGAAGTGTTCATGGCCGATATGAAAGTCTGGGTTAGCGAGACTGTCTACTATTATCCCGATGTCGTTGTTGCGTGTGACGGGCCCGGCGCGGATGAGTACTACCGAAAACAACCGCGGCTCATCATAGAGGTCAGCTCGCCCGGCACAGAGCGCATCGATCGGTCTGAGAAGCTGCTGGCTTATAAGCAGGTCAAGAGTCTGAAAGAGTACGTGATCGTTTCCCAGGACCGGGTGCGCATTGAGGTATGCCGTCGGGGGAGAGGCGATCGCTGGAGCTGGGAGCTGTTGACGGAGCTCAGCGAGGAGCTGCGCCTCGAATCCGTGGGGCTGACGCTGACGGTCGCTGATGTTTATCGCCGTGTGAAGTTCCCGCAACGAACCCGCCGCCGCTAGAACTTCGAAGAACAGCAAAGCGCACAACCGAGGACGATGGCTAAGGTGCCTTCAATAGAAGATCGACTCGCCGAACTTGCGACGCTTAGCAAGTCGCCGGATACTCCCGAAGCTCGCAAGCAACTTCGGAAGCATCTTGCGAGCAAGACCAGCCTCGTCGTAGCCAAGACGGCGGGGATCGTTGCTCATATCGAAGACCACGACTTCACTCCTGATCTGATCGGTGCTTTTCATCGCTTCATGATTGATCCGGCGAAAACTGACAAAGGCTGCGCCGCGAAGACCGCCGTCGTGAAAGCGCTGCTGGCCGCCGATTGCGATGATGAAGAGCTTTTTCGAACTGGGATCCGGCACGTGCAGCACGAGCCGACTTGGGGTGGGCGCTCGGACACTGCTGCGCCGTTGAGGGCGCTCTGCGGCCTGGGCCTGGTTCAGGTGGGTTCGCCCGACGCGATGAACGAACTGGCGGCATTGCTCGCCGACAAAGAGCCCGATGCTCGCATAGGCGCGGCTGGAGCCCTCGGGCATTGCGGACCAACAGCGGCGCCGGTGCTGAGGTTCAAGGTTCTGACAGGCGACGAGGAACCGGCCGTGCTCGCCGAGTGCTTAACCGGGTTGATGGCTTTGTCAGCAAGCGCTTCTTTTGAATTCGTGGCTGGCTTTGTCGATCCAAAATATCCGTTGCTTTACGAACATGCCGCGCTCGCGCTTGCGGAGTCACGGCTGCCAGGAGTTTTCGAGCTGTTGAAGGAGAAATGGACTGCTACGTTCGACCGCGAGTTCAAGCAGACTTTGTTGCTGCCAATCGCTCTGACGAGATCCGAAGAAGCGCGCGACTTCCTGATTTCGGTTCTGGAAACCGACGAGGTGAGAATGGCGACTGCTGCGATCGCTGCGCTTGGCATCTATCGCGAAGACGCGACGATGCGAAAACGCGCAGAGCAGGCCATCGACGGACCGAATAAAGCTCAGTTGTTAGCGGCCTTACGCCGCGTGTTCGAATGAATTGGCGTGTGAGCGGAACCTTGAGTCGTCCGTTGACGCACCGGCAGATAGTTCGCTTTCTGATCTCTTACGCCGTGATCGTCCTGGTTCGGGGCGGAGATCACCGCGGTTGAGGGCTTCCGCGCCTTGCAGGAACGCCTTTGTTAGCTGGCTTGCGCCGGCTTCCTTTGTGCTGCGCCGGCGCTGCAGGCGGACGGTATGCGGGAACGCCCTGAAGCAAACCCTCAGCACTGAGGTCTTCATCGACGTCTGGCCAGTGCACGCCTTGGCCGGATCCGATTAGGTTCCAGTTGGCGCGCTGCGCGGGTGTTGCCTCGGACAATCGCCAGGACCACGCGAGCGGGACGCTGATCACGCGACCGTCGGCAAGATGCGCGATGATCTCGTCTTTGGTGACTCGCACATCCTGCACGAGCGGTTCGCTGCTAGCCACAGTGTTCATGCCATGCCTCCAGAATCGAGGCTTGATGCGTCTCGATCGTCCGTCGAATCACATTCAACTCTCGGGCGCTGAAACCGTAGTTGCGGGCGAGCCCGAGCGGCTCGACCCAGAACTTGCAGGTCTTGTTCTCGCGCTCGACGTGCACGTGCGGTGGCTCATTGCAGTCGAAGCTCGTGAAGAAGAACCGATACGGTCCCGGAATCCCCGTGATTCGTGGCATTCAAGACTCTTGCCTCAACCGCTAGCATAGCCACAGCTCGAAGTTTTCTCAAACCGTGAGATCAACTCGGAGGTGCGGCGCCCTTAGGAATTGGGATCAGCTCCATCCAGTCTGACGCAAGTCCGCCGACGATGGCTCACTTGCCCACGGCGGGCGCGCTCGGTCCACAACCGTCACGGGAGCCCCACATGTGCCTTCGGATGCCGTAGAACAACAACGCCGCTACCAGAAGATAAATCACAGAATTCGCGCTGATGCACGCGCTCATACCAAAGCGCTCGCTTGCGGCGGCGATCGCCACCGGCGCAACTCCGCCACCGATCCAACCTAACGAGTTCATGAACCCCACCGCTGAGGCTCGACGCTCGGGCGGCACTACATCGTGAAGCGACGCCCAGATGTTCGCATCGTAAAGCCCTTTGAAGTATCCAAACCCGGTCAGAGCCAGAATCACAACCGGAATCGACAGCGTCCAACCCGCGAGAAAGATGAACGGAACTCCAAGCGTCAACCCGATCGCTTGCGTTAGCATTCGCCCGCCTCTGTTGGTTTTCGCTAGCCTGTCCGCGAGAACGCCTCCGCTCAACACGCCGAGCACCGATGCGATCTGCAAATAGGCGGTCGCGCTTATGCCGGCCATCCCCAGAGTGAGGTTGAACTTGCGATAGAGGAACGACGGCATCCACGTCAGGAAAATCATCGCCACAAAGTTTGCGCCGACGAAGACCGCTGTAAGGATTCGCACCATCGGGTTGGCGAACAGCTCTCGTACTGTCCTCAACGCTTCCTGTAGAAATCGCAGCGCCGGGCCGGTGCTCGACTTCGCGCGCGCGCCAGGCAGGGAAGGTTGTCCACGATTGACTGCGGCTTCGCCTTCGCCTTGGCCGCTCGGGAGTACGGGCTCTCGCGAGGCGGGCTCAGTTGAACGCGTGCGAGCGGGCTCTCGAAGCAATAGAAGCAGAAGCACGCCGAGCAGCATGCCCAACGAGCCAAACAGGTAGAAGCTCGAACGCCAGCCATAATGCTGGCCGAGCACTCCGGCGACGCTTCCTCCGGCGATCGTGCCCGCGTAGACGCTCGACTGATGGATCGACATCGCACGCGACCGCGTACCCGCGCCGTGGTAATCGCTCAACATTGACATGGACGCGGGAAAGTAAAATGCCTCGCCGAAGCCTTCAAGCGCGCGGAACAAGACCAGGTGTGAGTACTTTGTCGAGAGCGCGGTCGCAATGGTGATCAACGACCAGAAGACAAGGCCCGCGATGATGAGAGTCTTGCGGTTGATTCGATCGCCTATAAGACCCGCGACCGGTCCGGCTCCGGCGTACACCCACATGAAGGATGCGCCGACGATGCCGAGCTGCACATCGCTCAGGTGCATCTCCGACTTGAGAAGTTCGAAGACGGAGAAGATCGCTTGCCGGTCCGCGTAGTTGAAAAAACACACGAACCACAGCATGACGACGACCCACCATTTGTAGGTTTCTAGTTTCTGGTTTCTGGTTTCTGGTTTCACCCCGCCAGCTCTCTCAATCATCGTAAGCCCTCTGTCCCGACTCACGCCGAACCCCGAAACTAGTGACTTGTACCGGGCATTTCGCTAGCTGATCAAATCGGTAAGAAATCCGTGCAAATCCGTCTAATCCGTTTCATCCGTGGTCTATGCGTTCGGAAAAATTGCTTTGCTACTGCCGCATAGACCACGGATGACACTGATCCGACGGATTTGCGCGGATACCACATCTTCACTGGCGAAATGTCTGTTACACGCCACTAGAAACTAGAAACCAGAAACCATCTTTCATTCCGGCCAGCGCCCATCGGGCATATCGCGCAACACGAGCTTCCGCGGATCGATCACCACGTGTTTGATTCGCTCGCGCTTCCACGTATAGGTGACGTGCACCAATCCGTCGGCGGTTTGTATCACGGCGGGGTATGAGTACTCGCCGGGTTGGTCCTCTAATACCAAGGCGGCCTTCCAGATCTTACCGTCAGACGAAACTGCTACGTTCAGCGGGCTGCGCGCCTTCTCGGTGTGGTTGTACACGACAAGAGCGCGGCCGTCCTTCAGCATCACCGCATCGATGCCGGCGCTCGGATTCGGCAGCGGCGTAGACTTCATCGCGCTCCAGGTCGTTCCGCCGTCAGACGACCAGCTCTCGGTGATTTTGCTTTGGCGGCTGCGGCAGAGAATCTGAATCTCGCCCGAGCGATG
>JBGQGO010000331.1:0-6433 GCA_041497455.1 Blastocatellia bacterium
GCAAAACAAGCTAAGGAGGAGTTGAGTATGTACAGGGTCTCGGCCAAGCAGTTAGTTTCTGTAGCGTTGTTCTCAGCGTTGCTGGCGGGTGCGATCGTCGCTTGCGCCCAGCGCGCGCTGGAACGCCGCGCGGCGCCTCTTGACCCGGTCGCCATCGCCGACCCGACGGTAGCCACCGACGAACAGAACAACATCGAAATCTATCGGGCCGTCAGCCCGGGCGTCGTCAATATCACCAATCACGGATATCAGGAAAACTTCTGGGGAGTGTTCCCTTCCGAAGGGAGCGGCTCCGGCTCGATCATAGACGATCGCGGCTACATCCTGACCAACTATCACGTGATCCAGGGCGCCACTCAGCTCGAGGTGCAGGTTGAGAACGACAAGTTTTCCGGGAAGGTCGTTGGCACCGATAGAGACGACGATCTTGCAGTGATCAAGATCGAGGCGCCCCGGGGCCAGCGTTTCACGGTCGTCAAGCGGGGCACATCAAAAGGGCTCGACGTTGGCCAGAAGGTGCTGGCGATCGGAAACCCGTTCGGGCTTCAGCGGACCTTGACCACCGGCATCATCAGCGGGCTTGAAAGGCCGCTTCGGGATCAGGTCGCCCGCCGAACTATCAATGGCGCCATTCAAACCGATGCGGCGATCAACCCGGGCAATTCGGGTGGACCGCTTCTGAATGCGAGGGGGGAGATGATTGGCATCAATACCGCGATTCAACCGAACGCGGGCGGCGGGTCGATCGGTATTGGATTCGCCGTGCCCGTCGATCTCGCAAATAGGATCATTCCCGAGATCATAAGCAAAGGATACGTGTCGCGGCCGTGGCTGGGCGTGTCAACCTTGCCTTTGGACCGGCGCATTGCGCGCGCGTTCGAACTACCAGTCGAAGAAGGCATAATCGTCGGTGATGTGTACCGTAATAGCGGTGCTGCGGCGGCGGGGCTTCGCCCGGCCACTGTGCGCGAGTCGATCTATGGTATATCGCTTCAGCAACTCGGCGACGTGATATTGTCGGTCGGCGGCCGGAAGGTTGCAAGCACCGACGATCTTCAGAACGCGCTGCAAGACAAGAAGCCCGGTGAATCAGTGGACGTAGAACTACTCCGCCAGGGAAAACGAGTCACTGTACCCGTGCGCTTGAGCGAACGCCCGGTGGAGGAACGCTAGCAAACTACCGGGGAGGTAAGACGGATAGTCCAACGTAGTGAAAGCGTGACGGGCTGAAGCTTGTTCACGCTTTCAGCGTTTATTGTGAGGATTCCCGCGCCGCGCTCCGGCTCAGCGCCCGCCGCTCCGCTGCTGTTGAAGCTCGCGTTGCTGGCGGCGATACTCTTCAACCGCAGCTTCATGTTCGGCGGCCGTGCGCGAGAATTTATGCCGGCCGTTAGTGCCATTCACTACAAAGTACAAGTCATCTGTGTTGTCCGGATGGAGCACCGCTTCCAGTGAAGCCCGCCCCGGCGACGCAATCGGACCCGGAGGCAACCCGCTTACGAGGTAGGTGTTGTATGGCGAAAACCGGTTGCGATGCCGCAACTGGTTTGGGTTGCCGTCGTAGTCACCCGCCAGGATCGCCGCGTAGATGAAAGTCGGATCACTTGCAAGCGGCATCCCGCGCTTGAGTCTGTTGAAAAAGACCGAAGCCATATGCGGACGCTCGTCGGGCACCTTCGCTTCTTTTTCGATTATCGAAGCCAGTGTGACTACCTGGTGCACGGTTAAGCCGAGCTGACTCGCTCGCACGGACCACTCAGGCGTGAACACTTCTTCAAAGCGATTGACCATCAATTGAATCAGATCCGAGGGTGTTGTCTTCGAATTGTAGTTGTAGGTGTCGGGGAACAGATAGCCTTCCAGGTTGCGGGCCGCGGGCGCAATTCGGTCGATGGGTGTCTGATCTTCCATCAGACGAAGGAACTCTTCCGTCGTGGCCTTGCCGGTCTTTGCGGCAAGAGTCTCGGCTATATCAAACCGGTTGAAGCCCTCGGGTATCGTAAGCCGCTCGAGATCGACGTCGCCCCGGCGAATCTTTTCGACCGCTTGAAGGGGTGAGATCGGAGAAGGGAACTTGTAGTCGCCGGCTTTGAGGTTGCCACCTCGGCCGGTGATTCGCAGGTATACCTTGAGCGCGAGTGGATGGGCCACTACGCCGGCCTCAGCCAGACGGCCGATTATTGTCTGAGTCCCGGCGCCCGGGTCAATGGTGACTGTGCGATCGGCGGATTGGTGTTCGACGGGCGTTGTTACGGTCTTCCTGACCCACAGGGCGAACGCGCCACCGGCGAGAATGACGATGAAGAGTAGCCCGATTAAATTTCGAAGTGGCCGCCGTCGAGCAAGAGTCATATCGGTGAAAGTGTTCCTGCGTGGCTCGGTCGAGTTAGTTCTTTGCGTTCGCCGCCGACAGGTAGTCCCGCAAAATTATCATCGCCGCGAACTCGTCTGATCGCGCGCGCCGCTTGCTCTTCGCGAAGCCGCGCTCGATCATCATCTGCTCGGCCTCGTAACTGGTAAGCCGTTCGTCTTGCATAAAGACCGCGACCTCGAGTCGCGCGCGCAGCTTTTCCACGAATCGCATCGCCGCAGCGGCCGCATCGCCGACGGTGCCGTCCATCCTCAAGGGCAAGCCAACAACCACTGCTTCTGCCTCGAGGTCTTCAACTAAGAACCTCAGCCTGGCAATGTCGCGTTCGTCGGCGGATCTGCGGATAGTCTCGACCGGACGAACAGTAAGGCCTAACGCATCTGAAATTGCCGTTCCGATGTTCTTCGTTCCGAGGTCAATGGCAAGCACGCGCATTAACGGAAAGTATAGGAAGCGGCCTCGGGCAGTGTCAAAGGCGAAGAGCTGGGGAGCAGGGGTGCAGAGGGGCAGAGGGGCGGAGGAGCAGAGGAAGCAGCGGAGCGGAGGGGCAGAGGAGCAGAGGGGCGGAGGAGCAGAGGAGCAGAGGGGCAGAGGAGCAGAGGAGCAGAGGAGCAGAGGAGCCGAGGAGCAGAGGAGCAGAGGAGAAGGGGAGCAGAGGAGCCGAGGAGCCGAGGAGAAGGGGAGCAGAGGAGAAGGGGAGCAGAGGAGCAGAGGAGCAGAGGAGAAGGGGAGCAGAGGAGCAGAGGAGCCGAGGAGCCGAGGAGCAGAGGAGCAGAGGGCTGCTCCTGTCCTCCGCCCCTCCGCGCCTCTGCCCCACTGCTCCTCTACCCCTCCGCCCCTCAGCTCCTCAACCCCTCTGCTCCACTACCCCTCAGCCCGACGGCACCTCTGCCCCTCCGCCCCTCCACCCCTCTGCTCCTCTGCCCCTCTGCTCCTCCGCTCCTCCTCCTCTTCCCCTTTGCCCTTATCCTTGCGTCGAACATTTCTCGCGGGTTAATATAGTCTCTGCCAAAGCACACTAAGGAGCATCAGATGCGGTTTAAGACTAAGATAGCCATCGTCGTCTTTTCTACGATCATCGCCTTCTACGCTATCGTTGGCAGCTTCATGTCGAAGTCGGGCCAGGTGGTCGCGCGTGGAAGCCAGTACGGCCAGCTTCAGATATTCGACGAAGTGCTCAGCCACATCATCCGCGATTACGTCGATCAACCTGATCTGGAGAAGGTCAGAATCGGCAGCCTCCGCGGACTCGCCGAAGGGCTCGACCCATATAGCGCCTACCTGACGCCGGAGCAGGTCAAACAGTACGATCCGAAAGCGAGTCGCGCTGAGACCGGGCTGTTGCTCTCTAAGGTGGGTGGGTACGCTTACACAGTCGCGGTGCTTAAGGGCTCGCCTGCCGAGCAAGCGGGGATACGCTCAGGCGACTTCATCGAGTACGTCGGTAAGGTACCATCCCGCGACTTGAGCCTGTACGACATCGAACAACTCCTTAGCGGCCAACCCGGAACTTCGGCCGAGGTGCGAATACTCCACCAGGGCCAATCGCGGAAGGTGACGCTTACGCGCGCGAAGATTGCTCAGCCGGCGATCGAGTCGCGTATCGAGGAGGCCGGCGTTGGTTATATCAAGATCACCACGCTCGCAGACGGCAAAGCGGCTGAAGTGAAGACGGCGTTGAGCGATTTGGTCTCGAAGGGTGCCCAGAAGATCGTGCTCGATTTACGAGGTACCGCCAATGGGAAGCTGCAAGAGGGAGTCGCAGTGGCGAACCTGTTCGCGGGTTCGGGCACAATCGCCAGAGTGCTCGGCAAGGGTGACAAAGAAACGGAAACGTTCACTGCTGATGCGAGCAAGGTTGTGTTCAACGGCCCGCTCGCGGTCGTGATCGATCGCAGCACTGCGGGACCTGCCGAAGTGATAGCTGCTGCGGTCCGAGATCAAAAGCGCGGTGACCTTGTTGGCGAGCGAACCTTTGGAACCGGTTCGGACCAGCAACTGTTCAAGCTTTCAGACGAGGGCGCGCTGTTGATCACCACCGCGAAGTACGCGCCGGCGGCCGGCAAGGCTTTCATGGAAGAGCCCGTGACCCCGACTGTGAAGGTTGACCGCCCGGTTGAAGCGGAAGTCATTCTGCCCGACGGCGATGATGACGACGATAGTGAAGATAAGCCCGACCAGCAACCGCAGGTGACGCCTCCGAAGCCGGCTCCGCCAGTCGAAGACGTTCAGTTGAAGAAGGCCTTCGAGCTAATCAAGCAGACGCCCCTCAAGGCGCAGGCCGCGCAGAAGCGCGCTGCGATGAAGGCTCCGATTCCCGGCGGCGCGGCTCACGAGGTTCGCATCACGACCTAATAGAGACTTGAAGGATTGAAGATAGTGATCGAAAGCCGCTTCCCGCGAAGCGGCTTTTTTGTTGAGAAGTGAAACCTGGTTTTAGCCTCTGATCATGTTTCTCAGAACGAACCATAAGTTGGCGGGACGTTCGGCCAGCCTTCGCATGAAGTAGGGATACCAGTAGCGGCCGTAAGGCACGTAGACTCGCATGCGGTAACCTTCCCGTACCAGCTTCTCTTGCAGGTCGCGCCTGATGCCGTACAGCATTTGAAACTCAAACTTGCCGGGCGAAATGTTTCGCTCTTTGGCGAACTGAGTGGTGGCCGCAATCATGTTCTCATCGTGAGTCGCGATGCCGTGATATCCGCCTGAGGCCAACAGCAGTTTCGTGAGCTTCACGTAATTCGCATCGACGTCGGCCTTCTTCGGAAAGGCGACCGAAGGCGGCTCCTTGTACGCGCCCTTACACACTCGAATCTTGGCGCCCAGCTCCAGCAATTCCTCGGCATCCTTCTCGCTGCGAAAGAGGTAGGCCTGAATGACTATTCCCACGTTCTCAAAATCCGCCCTCAGCCGCTTGAACACCTGAAGCGTCGCGTCGGTCTTCGTTGAGTCTTCCATATCGATGCGAACGAAGTTGTTGTAGCGTAGCGCAGCCTCGACGATCGTCCGAGTGTTCGCGTAACAGAGGTCCTGGCTGACGTCCAGGCCGAGCTGAGTAAGCTTGACGGAGACGTTCGAGTCGAGCCTGCTGTCGTGGATGCTATCCAGAACGCGCACGTACTCATTCACCTCCTTGCGAGTCTCGACTTCGGCAGTGATCGACTCGCCGAGATGATCAAACGAAGCGCTGATTCCCTGGCGGTTGAGCTGGCGGATCGCCTCAACCGCGTCGGTCAGTTCCTCGCCCGCCACAAATCGTCGTGTCACGTTGTTGAAGGACTGGAAGCGAGTGAGAAACTTCTTGACGCGTTCGCTTTTGGAGAGGTAGAGGAAAGCCGATTTGGTCACCATTGTGTTATGCCGCAGCCATCAATCCGCGAGGGTCTTAACTCCGGCGGAACGAGGATAAACCAGCGGCACAAACGAAATCAACCGCGGCGCGTTTTCGCTGGCCCGCTTTTCTGTCGGCGTCGCCGGGTCCCAAAGTGACAGGCGAGGAAAGCAAAAACGCTCGCGAAGAAATTCGTTGACACCAGCCAGGCGGCCGCTTATACTGAGCAACTGATTTTGAAAGTCATTTTCAGAACTGTCCTGGAATATGATTCCTGAACGGTCTGAATGGGAGGGATAGATAGTGAACAAACGTGATTGCTTTGTCTTGTTGGCTGCTCGGACCACGAGAGCGTCATCCCGCCGCGCTAAGAGCCTGAACAGTGTTTTCAGTGTTGTTGTCGTGTCGGTGCTGCTAGGGCTCTGTTCGCTCGCTTACTCGCAAACGGCCGGGATTGCCTCGGACAAGCCCGTCGCTGCTCAGGCTATCCGCTCGGCAAACTCGCGCGTCGAGTCGGCGGCGGCGAGCAAACAAGAATCCGGCGCGACAGCTCGGCCGGAATCATCAAGCGAAGTCGAGGCACTCCGCAGCGAGGTTGGGCAGCTTCGGGCCGAGATCGAGCGACTTCGTTCTCTCGTCGAGGTAGGCGCCAAGAGCAGCGACCGAAACTCACCTCAAATATCACAGGCGGGACTGGACGCTGCGGCCGGAGTGGAACCGAACAGCCAGGA
>JBGQGO010000332.1:0-6429 GCA_041497455.1 Blastocatellia bacterium
ATGGCTAATCTGCTGGCCCGGCTTTCAGACAGGCAACTCGCAGACGCGTTCCGCGCAGGCGGCTTCGATGAAAGCGAAACCGCGATCTATATTGCCACGATCCGCAAGAGAATCGAGCGGCTTCAGAAGCTCAGCTAGTGACTTGTACCGGGCATTTCGCTAGCGATCAGATCGGCATTGAATCCGTGCAAATCCGTCGAATCCGTTTCATCAGTGGTCTATGCTCTGGGAAGAATCGCTTTGTTAGGGCCGCATAGACCACGGATGACACTGATCCGACGGATTTGCGCGGATAAAGCGTAGGTCGAGCCACTTACTTCGAGAGATTAGTCAGCTCACTGATCCTCGCGCGAATGGTCTTCTCGATAAACTGAGTCTCATCGGGACTGTAATTGCCAGCGCGAAGAGCATCTCTGAGCTGCTGATCGCTCAGTCTTGCGAGCCACGTTCCGATCCACTTCGCTTGCTCGACCGTGATCCCGGCTAACCTCTCTTTGTGCTTGCCGCTGTAGCCAAAGTCGACGATGTTGCCTTTGACGTTGTCGATGACCTTTGTCTTCGCGGCGGTCCGGTTTGTGGTGTGCCAAAGTCCCGGCGACACGCCGCTCTTGTCGAACTTCGTATCGAAGTCGCTTACGATGTACCGCAGCTCGCTCGAGCGTGCCTCGTCGTCGCGCACGAATAGGATCTTGTTGTTCTCGTTCTTCAGATTCCAATTGTCGAGCAGCGCCAGAAGCACCTTGAGCCCTTGCAACTCCCTCGTTCCGTTGAACGCGTTGTCATCCCACAACCATTCATCGAGTCGCTTCACGCCTTTGGGTCGCGCTTCGAAACGAGCGTTCTGGAAGGTTCCTTTGCCCTCGATTTCGACGCTAGGCGCGAGGTAACTGATATCAGTATAGTAGCCCACTGCCCACACGATGCGGCTCGCCGCGACCTCTGCTTGCGCCTCGCCTCCTACCTTGACCAGCCATTCGCGGCCTGACCCATCGCGCACGCGAAACTTCGCGGAGCCCGCGCTTTCTTTTTCCTCGATGAATGTCACTTTGCTCAAGGTGGGCTTCATCGCCTCGCCTCCAGGCCCAAGGTAGAGATTGCGCGAAGCGATGCCGGACGGCTCCTGCCACAGCACGGGCGTCCCGGGCGGCGCCGCTGTGTCCTTTTTCTGTTTGCCCGGTTGAGCGATGGCAAAGAACCAGACACTCAAGATAAGAGCGATTGAACCCGTAACGAACCCGCGGACTCTATTGGTGAATGACATAACTGACCTCCCCTCTGCAACCGCGGCTGCACGCCTTAGCAATACACTATGAACCCCGGCAATTGAAGTTGGTATGACGAGCATCACCCTCACCCGTGACGGGCGTCACGGCGTCGATGCGTGAAAAGGTTAGAGTGCAGCACGCGGTCAAGCGAGCTGCTCAGCCAGTTTCGAGCGCTGGTTGGCGGAGCAGGCTGACCCTCAACCGAATCAGGCGATCCCTGGTGTCCCGTCATTCGATCTAGGCGGATGCGGTAGAAGATAGGTGTGAGCGAATTCGGGGAATCGCGATGTTCAACGGCGACACAGGCAGGTTCCCACCACATGGCGTGCTTTTGCAGCAACGCATGAGCATGCGAGCGAATAGCTTTGTGTTCAGGCGTATCCGGTAATTCCTCATAATTGCCATAGACGACAACGCTCGTCCACCGATTCTGGCTCTTAACATCATCAATCTCCACGCAAACAAGGGGATTGGCGCGCATCCACTCGATCTTCTGGCCAAGAGTGGAAAAGCCGTAGAGGTACTTGCCATCATAAATGAGATAAACCGGAACAACATACGTCTGACCGTCCCGCTGGCAGGCCAGCCTTGCGAGGTTCGCCTGCGCGAGCACATCGTGGCATTCCTCGAGAGTCATTTCGTGGATCACCATCGCGACCTCGTATAGCTCTTGTTAAGAGCGCCTCTTCGGTTTGCACGCTACTATCAGCCTGGAAAGTCAGAACAACGGATCGACGAACAGGTTCTCCTGGACGGCCCGCACCCCGGGCGCGTGACTGACAGTTCCCAGGATTGCTCGCTTCTCGGCCCACGAACGAACACTGCCTGATAGCGTCACTTCGCTGTCGTGAACCTCAACTTTTATGCGCCGGGCTTCGCGCTCAGCCCTGCGCTCGAGCGCCTCTTCGATCGCCTCTCGCAAGTCATCCGCCGCGACTCTCGCAGGTTTTACCTCGATCTTGTTCGTGACAGCCCGCACGCCCGCGAGTCTTCGAATCGCACGCTCGGCGTCGTCGCGTTCGCGTAGCAGATCGACATTTCCTTCAAGAGTCACGCAACCATTCGACACCGTCGAGGTGATGCGCTGTTCCGGGACCCACACGTCCCACTCGAGCGCGCTTCTTACAGCCTTCGCGATATCGGTGTCGCTGCGAGCCATGGTTCCGGGAAGCCGCACTTGTATGTCGTTGGCCACGTCCAGCACGCCGAACACCCGGTGCGCTGCTTCCTGGGCCGCGATTTTCTTGCCGTAGCTGCCGACGGCTCCCGTGAGAGTGACGACTCCGTGTTCGACCGCTACCCCGATCTCATTCTCGTCAACTAGGGTGTCCCACTTCATCTCGCGGAGCACCTCTTGTTGAATCTGTGAATCGCTCTTCGTTTGCATCTTTGCTGACATGATCATCTCCTAACTGCATCGCAGTTTCAGCGTTACAACATATCTCTCGAGCAGAGTCGCTATCCCGGGAGCGCACCATTTCGCCGGGCCAGCCGCTCACCATCGGGTTAGGTAGGTGGGCTAGTAATCTTGGCGCCGGCGGGGCAAGCTGGAAGCTGTGCGCTCCCGGGAATCTCTTCTACTTTCTGCCTGCATGAGTCTTGCGTTTACCCCCACCCTTGACGCCGCCCGCTTGCTGGCCGCCCATTCCGCCGCCGCTCTTGCCGCCTTTGCTGCTCCTTTCGGTAGCGGAACCGGCCCCGCACGCAATGTGCTTCATCACGCCGGGAGCCGTGCTGGCTCCAGCAGGATCGCGGCTTGGGAAGGTTGGAGCGGTGCGAGTCTTGTAGTCCGGGGCCGCCAACGACACGACCCTGCCCAAACCGGGATAATTGAGAATGTGCTCCTTCTTTCGCATAACCGTCTCCTTCGGACTTCCACGCGGCTACGGCGCCGCGGTGTAGCGCAACTCTTCCACCACCTTTGGATGGCTGTGTTCGCAAACCGCCTTGAGCGTGCTTACAACGTCCTCGTAGTTCAGCTCAGTCGTCTTCTTGCCGTCCGCGTGCGCGGCCTGAAGCGCGACGTCGTTCAAGCTAAGAATGCCCTTGAGCACACCGTCGGTGTTCACCACCGGCAACCGATGCACTTTCTCCTTGCGCATCAGCTTAAGCGCTGTATGAATATCGTCTTCGGGCGAGGCGGTGAAAAGCTGTGCGGACATGACTTCCTTCACCGGCAGGTCAGAAGCGATCTTGTTCCTGGTCCCCACTGCGATGGCGATATCGCGATCGGTGATCACTCCGATTGCTTTGCCTCCATCAGCAACAACAGGGAGTACGCCGCAATCGTTCTCCCACATCGCGGCTGCCGCTGCCGCCAGATTGGTTTCCGGCCAACAGAACCTCACGTTCTCGGTCATAACATCCTGGACTTTCATGGCAAACTCCTTTCTTAGGCGAGTAGCTGTTTATCCGAGTCGCGGTTTCACTGGGGAGGTACTCAGCTCGACAAACATGCCGCGTACCGCTCTTGCGCCTGGTTCAATGCGCATATCTTCTCAGAGAACGTCCAGGTACACTATAGAACCTCGCGAGGTGCGGGCGCTATGACCACCATCACCCAGGCACGTGACAGCTATCACCTCCTGGTCACTCAGTTTGTCCATCGACCTGATCGTTGCTCCTTAAACCTAGGATGTGAGAGAAGGGAGTGCCGCAGCACGGTTAAGAGTATACTGAATCTTGGCGGTGAGGCCGGTGTGACGGCGCTGGCGCCAGTGGACGCAAGAGGAGAAGAAACATGCAATCGCAGATCAAGCTTGGCCGCATCTTCGGCGTCGAAATAGGATTGCACTACAGTTGGATCGTCATCGCGTTGCTAATCGTGTTCTCGCTCGCGGGGCACTTTCGCGAGACGAATGCCCAGTGGGGTGACGGCGTCATTCTGATCACGGCGGTCGTGACTGGCGTGCTTTTCTTCGCGACGATCATCGCCCACGAGCTGGCTCATTCGGTCGTCGCCAAGAGCCGCGGGTTGCCGGTCAAGTCCATCACGCTGTTTGCGCTGGGAGGCGTGGCGCAGATCGAAAAAGAAGCGACTGACGCGAAGACCGAATTCTTGATCGCCATTGTCGGCCCGATTACCAGCTTTGTCATAGGCGCAGTCTTGCTAGCGCTTTCGTTAGCCGTGGGCTGGGCGCCAATGGAGACGGCCAAGACGCCTGTTCTGGCGATGATGGTCTGGCTCGGTTACATCAACATCGCGCTCGGACTGTTCAACCTTATCCCCGGCTTCCCGCTGGACGGCGGGCGAGTCCTGCGAGCGATCGTCTGGTGGGTGACTAAGGACGCCGTGCGGTCTACGAGAATCGCCGCGCGCGTGGGCCAGACCGTCGCGCTTTTCTTCATCGTGATCGGCGTCTACCGGTTGTTCGCGGGCGCAGGTTTCGCGGGATTGTGGATCGCCATCATTGGGTGGTTCTTACTCGACGCCGCTGGCGCCACCTACGCTCAGGTCGAGGTCAGCGAACGCCTGCGTGGCGTGCGGGTTGGCGACATCATGGCTCGCGATTGCCCCACGGTTGAAGGCCGAACGAATCTGCAGACTTTTGTGGAAGAATTCCTGCTGCGCACCGGCAAGCGCTGCTTCATCGTGGTTGAGGGTGCTAGCATTGCCGGAATCATCACGGCTCATGAGATCAAAGAAGTCGAGCCTTCGCTCAGGCCTTACAAGACAGTGAGCGACGCTATGCGGCCAATTCATCAACTCCGAACGGTGACGATCGATACGCCCGTCACTGAAGTGCTCGAGACGATGGGACGCGAAGATCTGAACCAACTGCCCGTCGTCTCTGACGGTAAGCTTGAAGGCGTCATCTCGCGTGGTCAGGTGCTACGATATCTCCAAACGCGTATGGAACTGCGTGTGTGAGCTCGAGCACTGAGCCCGGAGATCCGTTCTGCGAGGCTGCGGGCGTTCAATCTTGTTGGGGGGGAGGACAGGTACTTGCGGACTGCAACGCGTTCGGTGTATTCAGAAAGAGTCCCCTTCGCCGGGAGACCGGAACCTGAAAAAGGAAACTATCAAAAGGGAAGATCGCAATGATGAGAAAATTTCTACTTCTTGCAGCAATATCCGCGCTAACGATCAACGCCGCTTATCCTCAAAGCCGAAGCGCCGACGCGGCCAGGCAGGTTAAAGCGGGAGAGGTGATCCCGATTGGCGAGACCCTCTTCGTCAAGGTCATGAAGGCGACGAAGTCCTTCGAGGGGGTCAAGGTGAAGGGCGAGCCGTTCGTAGTAGTCCTCGAGATGGACGCCGGCAAGAAAGGCGCAACTCTCTTCTATAAGCTCAGCGCCAATCCCGCCTCGTCTGAAGTCTACTTGCTGAGCGGCGCACAAAAACTAGCGCCTCGTGCGGTGATTGAAGACTTTCCAAGCTGGGGCCAGGATAACGATAAGGACATTGACACACTCGATCCCAAAGAGACCATCGGCGGCGTCACACTCACCTTCCAACAAAAGGGCTCGATTGCTCTGCTGTTCGATGTTCCCCTCGAAGAAGCGAAGACTCCGAAGAAGTTGTCGGTCGCGCTTCGAATGGTCCTGCCTAAGGATGAACAGCGCTCCTTTGTTGTGACCTTGTGAATTTAGTGCGAGGATCCGCGATGTGATTCTCGTATCACACGCTATGGTGCGAAGCTTGATCGCATCTTGACTCCCCAGCGCCCATCTTCTTTTGTCAGGATGTACAGCGACTCAAAGGAACCGATGACGCTCCCGTCTGCACGGCATCGCGTGAACTTCGTGTCGACGTGAACCTTGTCCGCAGACGAATGGATTATTCGCCGGCGATCCCATCTGCTGTGATGCCAGTCGCTGCCGGCTGATGCCCAAACCCTTGGTGCGTCATCTATGCTCTGCCTCTATCCTCTATCTTCACTCATACCTCAGTGCCACCATCGGGTCCACTTTCGTCGCGCGGCGTGCCGGGATGAAACTGGCTGCCAGAGCCACTCCTGTCAGAGCGACGGAGGTGATAATAAACGTCAGCGGGTCAGTAGCGCTTACGCCGAACAACAAGCTGGACATTACTCGCGTCAACGCAAACGCTCCGGCGAGGCCGATAGCGACGCCCACAAGCACAAGCTTCAAGCCCTGCGTGACGACCAGGTTCAATAAGTCGCGCCGGCGTGCTCCCAGCGCCATACGTATGCCGATCTCG
>JBGQGO010000333.1:0-6427 GCA_041497455.1 Blastocatellia bacterium
AGAGAGCGCGCCGTGACAAGCATCGACTCCAACGAATTCGGTGAGCACCGAGTCGAACTTCAAACCGAGCCTATCAAGTCTCTCTCTCACTACACGATCAGCCGCTTGAGCTTTCTTGTAAGCGTCGGGCCAGCCGTACACGAGCGATCCGACTGCTTTCCAACCAGCCGAATAGCTCACGCTCACTTTGTACAGATCGGTTGCCGGACGTCCTTTGATCCCGGAGAATCGCACGCGATCCGTTCCCTCTTGTTCGAGATGAATAGTCGTGAAGTCAGCGACGCAATCCGGCGTGATGTATCCGCGCGGGTCGCCCATCTCGTAGAGAAGCTGCTCTTTGATCGAAGGAACCGTGATGCGTCCGCCCGTGCCCTCATGCTTGGTGATTACGAACGTGCCGTCGGGTTGAGCTTCGACGATGGGATACCCGATGTCCGCCATATTCGGAATCGTCTCCCAGTCGATCAGGCAGTTGCCACCGGTGCACTGCGCTCCACATTCGACAGTGTGCCCGGCAATCGTTCCCGCTGAAAGCCGATCCCAGTCGTCGCGCGCCCAGCCGAACTCGTGAATCATCGGCCCGAGCGACAGACCAGTGTCAGTCACGCGGCCGGCGATGATTATCTGGCCGCCCTTGTCGAGAGCGTCAGCAATGTCCCGCCCGCCAAAGTAAACGTTAGCACTTTGAACTCGCGGGCGAACTGAGGCAAGCGGCTCGCCTGTCTCCTGGTTCTTCAGTTCAACCCCGCGACTGATGAACTCGTCCAGACGCGACATTATGTCGTCGCCGGAAACGATACCTATCTTGATCTTGCCGCCGAAGCCTTTGCGCCGGGCGGCGTCGATCACAGCATCGCGGCAAGCTTCGGGATTCACGCCCCCGGCATTGGCTACGACTTTGATGTTGCGCTCAACGAGATCGGGCAGGATCTCTTCAATCATCGTCACGAAGTCTCGCGCGTAGCCCGTGTGCGGGTCCCGCGCGCGCTGCTTCTGCATGATGGACATCGTGATCTCGGCGAGGTAATCAAGCGTGAGGTAGTCGATTGGCCCGCGCCGGACCTGCTCGATCGGAGCTTGCAGGGAGTCTCCCCAGAAGCCCTGCCCGTTTGCGATTCTGATTGTTTTCATGATCAGTACAAATAGACCACTGATGATACGGATTAGACGGATTCACGCGGATCAGATCCGTTTCGATCCGTCCAATCCGCGTCATCCGTGGTCCATTCTTACAGTTTTGGCGCTGGCGGAGGAAGCTCTCTCGCCTCGACCTCAGACTGAAATCCTATCCGCGCATGAGTCCCATCGCAGAACGGCTTGTTCTCCGAGTGACCGCAGCGGCAAAGCGAGATCACCGTGCGTCCAGCAAGGCCGAAGGTGTTTCCAGCCGCGTCCTTGATAGTGATGTTGTCCCCGATCACGCGATAAGGCCCGTTGTTGATGACTACGATTGCGTTTTCACTTTGATCGCTCATTGCTCTTTCTCCTCTCAGAGTTTCAACCAAGTCCGGTTGGTCATTGTAGCGCACACGCGGGCCTATCAGAAAGCACTGCCAAGGTTGGTACAGATGTGCGCGATCAGCGGGCTCGCCAATCTCGATTGAACAAACGCACCTCGAGCTTTAGTATTCCCGCGCCTCGTCAATCGAGGCGAGCGAGACTCACGAAATGGCTCAACCGACACAGGAAGGTTTGATCCGAGGGATCCGCCGCTGGGACCTCGTTGCAGTTGCGATCAACGCAATCATCGGAGCGGGGATCTTCGGATTGCCTTCAAGGGTCTATGCTCTGGTCGGGTCGTACAGCCTGATCGCGTTCATAGTTTGTGCGATCGTTGTAGCTCTGATCATTCTCTGCTTCGCGGAAGTGGGCAGCCGATTCAGCGAGACCGGCGGGCCGTACCTGTATGCGCGCGAGGCATTCGGCTCTGCGGTCGGCTTTGAAGTTGGCTGGCTGATGTGGCTCGCGCGGTTAACCGCCTTCGCGGCGAACTGCAACCTGCTCGTCGACTACCTCGGCTTCTTCTGGGGTCCGGCGACGACTCATTACTGGCGCGAGGCTATCATCGTCGTTGTGGTTTCAGCGATCGCCGCCGTGAACGTTCTCGGAGTGCGAGACGCTGCGCGCGTTACGAACGTTTTCACCGTAGGCAAGCTCATACCGATCATTCTTTTCATCGGGGTGGGTTTGTTTTTCCTCAACTCGCAGAACTACTCATTCGCTGAGCGTCCGGCTTACGGCGCTTTCTCATCGTCTGTGTTGATGCTGATCTATGCCTTTTCCGGTTTCGAGATGGCGGCGATCCCTGCAGGTGAGATTCGCGATCCGCAGCGTAACCTTCCGCTCGCGTTGCTGACCGCGATAGGCGTAGTGGCTCTGCTGTACATTTCGATTCAGGTCATCTGTATTGGAACACTTCCGGGCCTGGCGACGTCTCAAAGGCCGTTAGCCGATGCGAGCGGCGTCTTTCTGGGGAGGGCGGGTTCTGCGATCATCTCGGCCGGGGTAGTGGTTTCAATCGTCGGCAATCTGAACGTGATTATTCTCGCCGGTTCACGACTGCCTTTTGCGATGTCGGAACGCGGCGAGCTTCCGAGGATTATCGGCGCAACGCATAAGAGATTTCGCACGCCGCACATTTCGATCTTGATTACGTCCTTCGTCGTGCTCGGGCTCACGCTGGGGAGCACGTTCGCAAGGCAGGTCAATCTGAGCGTAATCGCGCGGCTGCTATCCTACGGCGTGACCTGCGCTGCGCTGATCGTCTTTCGGCACAAGAAGGGCGCTCCACCAGCGATGTTCAAGGCGCCTGCCGGTGTGGCCGCGGCCATAGCGGCACTTCTGCTCGCAGGGTGGCTGCTGTCAAACAGCAGCTTGCTCGATGCGCGCGATTCGGCAATAGCCGCAGGAGTTGGCCTGGTGATCTACTTTGGTTATCGAGCGCGCCGAGGTGAGCGCTTCTTGTGAGCCGAGGGAACGCGTAGCGCCTGCCGCGAGAAGCGTGGCGGTTGCATCGCCACATTATTGCTTAACGCGCTTGACGCCAGAGCGCAACCTGATATTCTACAGGTCTATAGAATAGTGGAGTGCGTGATTGGGAAGGAAGAGATGCCGTCCAGAAAGCGACAAATCGGAGGCGACTTATCGAAAGCGGTCTACGAACGGCACGCCGAAATGTGTAAGGTATTCTCGCATTCCACTCGGCTGATGATTCTGAACGTTTTGCGTGAGCAAGAGATGACCGTGGCTGCAATAGCGGACAAGCTGGGTATCGTGATGGGCACCATCTCGCCCCACCTTCTAATGATGAAACGGCAGCGCGTGCTTGTTTCCCGCAAGCAGGGCAACCAGGTTTTCTACCGCCTCGCCAACCCCAGGATGCTTCAGGCGTTTGATCTCATCCGGGAACTGCTGTACGAGCAGATGAGCCAGGAAGGCTTGCTCACCAGGCACCTCGGACGAGAACGAGCGAAACAGGTCAAGCGGGCGCAGAGGCGCCCGGCGACGTATCGGTAAAGCCTGGTTGAAGGAGAGCCCCATGCTTGAGGAGACGCTCAATCGGCAGGGTGCCTTTTTCGGTCACCCCCTTTAGCTGGATGATCGGTTCTGACCTTCATTGCCACGATATGATCTGTTCGATCGAAACCTAGTGAAGAGAGGGACAACATGAAAAAACGCGTGTTTGTGTTCACCGCGATCCTCGCCGTCGCATCGGTTGCTTTCGCAGTCGTCCTTGCGCCCCCACGGACTCTGGCGTATCCGCCGGCCGTAGGCATTTTAGGGCCATCGCGAAACTGCATTGCTTGTCACGCCAACAACGGTCCATGGAAGGATGATGCGGCATTGATCATCGACGTTCTCGACAAAACGACCGGCAAATCTCTAAAGCAGAAAGACGGTACGTTTCTGATCGCAGCCAGGCGTTGGGAGGCGAAGACGGTCCTTACTGTGATTGGAACGGCCAAGGGTGCCAGGACGCAGTCGTATCGCAATGCCTGGCTGTATATCGATCCGGAGAGGATTAAGGATACTTCCGCTCTCAACAAATTCGCCCCTGGCTGGTCAGTCAACCTCCCAATGTCCTGCCGGGTGGCAGGTGACACCACGGAGGCCTACCCGAATGCCGCGGTTACAACACTGCCTATGACGGTGAGACCCGGCGACGATGCCAGGGATGCCGAGATCGAACTCCAGGTCATGCTGACGAGAGGCGAATCCGTGAAGGGTAAGCCGCAGGAGGGAATGATCGGCAGCTATTTCGAACGTAAGGTAAGGCTCAAGGTTGAATGAATGAGCATGAGTTCCGGCCACAAGAAGATCGTGATCGTTGGAGGCTCCTTTGGTGGAATCAATGCCGCTTACGCGCTCCGGCGGCGGCTTGGGCATCGGGCTGAGATCACGTTGATCTCCAGGGACGCGGAGTTCACCTTCCTGCCTTCGTTGCCGTGGGTGATTCTAGGATGGCGCGACCCCGCACGGCTTCAAGTGCCGCTCGATCACACTCTCACGCGCCGTGGCGTCCGCTTCGTCCACGGCGAGGTCCGAGAGCTGTACCCGGACAAGTGTGAAGTGCGCACTGAATCTGAGAATTTTCCCTATGACATCCTTCTAATAGCCTCCGGCGCGGAACTGGACTACGCAGCGGTACCTGGCCTCGGCCCGAATACTGGGCATACACATTCAACCTTCACCGCGGAAGAAGCAGTTCGCAGTCGAGATGCATTGGCGCGTGTAATCGAGGCGGAGACTGGGCGCATCATCATAGGCGCGGCGGCTGGAGCAAGCTGCATCGGTCCCGCCTACGAGATCGCCATGATGATCGACACAGTGCTCAGAAGAGCGAAGAAGCGCCACCGCTTCACGCTCAGCTTTGTCACCCCTGAGCCGTTCCTCGGGCACTTCGGCGTCGGCGGCATCGGCATGGCGCCGCGAATGATCCAGGATGAATTCGCGGATCGCCACATTGATCCGGTCGTGAATGCGAAGATCGTCGAGGCACGCTCAGATTGCCTGGTTCTCGAGGATGGTTCCCAGCACAGCTTCGATTTTTCGCTCGTCATTCCATCTTTCCTCGGGGCCGGGTTCGTGCGAGGCGTCGAAGGACTGGCCAATCCGAAAGGATTTGTTTCAGTCACGCCACAACTTACGAGCGCGAAGTTCGCAAACATCTATGCGGTTGGCGTGGCAGTCGCGATTGCGCCGCCAGGTCAAACCCCGGTCCCAGTAGCAGTACCTAAGACAGGACACATGACTGAGCTGATGGCACACGCGGCGGCGCACAACATCGTAGCCGAGCTGAACGGAGGCATGAAGGTGGACGGCCTGTCGCTTCCGTCAACCTGCATCGCCGATGCAGGAGACACCGCGTTCTATATGTCAGCAGACCCTTTCCTGCCCCCTCGGAACAAGGTGATCCACAAGAAAGGCAAGTGGGCGCGGTACCTCAAGGTGGCTTTTGAGAAATACTACCTCGCCCGGATAAGACACGATTGGCCCTCGTTGAACTTCGGATGGTAGCGGGCACGACCGCCCGCGAAGAAGTAGCAGTATGAAATACCTGATCATTCTTAACGATCCGCCCTACGGAACGGAACGCAGTTATAACGGATTGCGGTTGGCGATGTCGCTAGCGAAGGCCGAGGGGGTCTTTGTTTCTGTCTTTCTGATCGGCGACGGTGTCGGTTGCGCACTCGCGGGACAGAAGACTCCCAACGGTTACTACAACGTCGAGCGAATGATTAGTGCGCTGGCGAAGAAAGGCGCGAAGATCGGCGTCTGCGGTTCGTGCATCGAAGCGCGCGGGATCAAGGCTGAGTCACTGGTGGAAGGCGCCCACAAGAGCACTATGGACGAACTCTCGGCCTGGACGCAGGAGGCAGACAAGGTGCTGGTCTTCTAGCAGGGTGCTGAAAAAGCCAAACAGGACCTCATCGAGGAGCGTGCCGATAATCCCACCAACGGAGTTGGTGGAACCCACCAACGGAGTTGGTGGAAACACCCAACTTCAGTTGGGTGCCTGAGTGCGTGGCAAGCTCGGAACCGTTTCAACGGTTTCGTGCATTCAGCGCTCCACAAACTGTTGAAACAGTTCACGTTAACTACCGAACTCAAGCACCTCACTGAAGTGAGGTGTTAATAAGTTCAGGGAACGTATGTAGCCTTCCGTTCGACCGCGGGAGTTTGCACACAGTCTCTGCCGTGGGTGGAATTGGCGCCGCTTCGCGAACGCCTCTTTGTTTAGGAGTCGCCCGATCTCAAGTGCGTTATACAAACTCGGCCACGACATCGCGTCCGGAGTCATCTTGATTCGCGTAGATTACGAAGGCGCTAATGACGTAGAGCTCGTTGTCGTGACTACGAGTTCTCAAATGTTTTGGCATCGGCATTTCAAGTCGCAGCAGCGAGCCAGGCTCGACGCGGCGCGACA
>JBGQGO010000334.1:0-6420 GCA_041497455.1 Blastocatellia bacterium
CCCGGACCCGAACACCACTTTCTCATCAACCCGTATGGATTGATGTTCGATGAGATTACCGCATCGAGTCTGGTGAAGGTCGGTCTGGACGGCGACAAAGCTATGGAAAGCCCTTACCCGATCAATCCGGCGGGCTTCACGATACACAGCGCGGTCCACGCAGCGCGCGAAGACGCGATGTGCGTGATGCACCTGCACACTCGGCACGGCGTGGCGATCTCCGCGAAGAAGCACGGGCTGCTTCCGATCTCGCAACAGTCGTTGTTTGCGCTGGCTTCGATCGCTTATCACGATTACGAAGGTCTCGCGTTGAACGCCGACGAAAAGCCGAGGCTGGTTTCGGATCTGGGCGACAAGAACAATCTGATCTTGCGCAACCACGGTCTGCTGACGATCGGCAGTAACGCCGCTGAAGCGTTCCTCGCGATGTACAACCTCGAGCGCTCGTGCGAGATTCAGTTGATGGCCGAGGCCGGCGGCGCTGAGCTCGTTCAGATATCAAAGCCGATCCTCGATGGCATAACCGCTCAAGTCAAAGTAGTCACCAAAGGGATTGGCGCCGATCTAGTCTGGCCCGGGCTCTTGCGCAAGCTCGATAAGGTCGATCCGTCGTACCGCGATTGAATTTCAATCTGCTTTGCGTCTTGGCGGAACTTGGCGGCTTTGCGCGAAACATTGCTGCCGACCCAGTGAAACAACCGATTCAATCAAATAACTGAGTCGTATGGTCGGTGACGCTTGGAGGTTCAGCCATATCCGAAGTGTTCAGCTTCCGTGACGCGAAGCCATCAATCGAGGGCGTCTCCGGCAAAATCAACACAGGGTTTTTCGGGGGATTTACGACTTGATACACGAAGGCATATTTCAGCGAGCCCGAAAGAAAACCCGAGGAGAGAACCTAAATGCACCCAGAAAATCGCCGAACAGCGCTGACGATTTCAACAAACGTGAGCTTTCTTAAAGGGAGCATGGCTCCGGGCGGGCCTTATTTCATGCCGGGATTGGACGAAAGCTACGAGAAGAAGCCGGGGAAATGAAAGTAGCGCGGAGAGTAAATGCTGGTATGTCTAGTGTCTCGCTTACTGTTTGAGTAACCTGCCGGACAAGAAACGGTTGCAGGCCGAAACGTCGCGCACCCTCAACAAGCGCGTTGTCGATTGTATCGAAGGCACCTATCAACTGGCCGCCTTTGATGACGACGAACTTGCCCGGGTGCTCGGACAGCAACTCGCTGTGTCTCTCAACAAAGGTTTTTCGTTCCGTGTCTAACATTGCTCACCAATTCTATCGGCATCGCGATCATGATGCATCGCCCATCGGCGCGTCAACGCGCCTTTTCGGGCGGTGTCCAGATTTGACTGCGGGGTTGTGCCGCCCCTCTAGAATCGGCATCGCGTCAGCAGTTTCAGGATGGTATGCTGGAATCGTGGACTTTCATTGTCGCTTACACACCCAGAGCGTGGCGGCCTCTTCATGAGTTCATTCCGGGGAACAAGTCTTTCTGACAATAACTCAAATGAAGACCCGATTCGGGAAGAGCTCTTCAGCGTCGAGCGTCTCGAACAGTACGCGGCTGAGTTGGCCGCCGCGCACTCGGTATCTTCTAACCCGCGTCGTGGCCGGCGGCTTCTGCCGCGATTAGAGGAGAATGGCCGCAAGCTCATCGCCGTTTATCGAGCTCTCGCCGATGCGGTCCAGAGTGAGCATTCGGTCTCGCCTGCCGCCGAATGGCTGGTCGACAACTTTCATATAGTCGAGGAACAACTCCGCGAGATTCGCCGGGACCTGCCAAAGGGTTACTACAGAGAGCTGCCCAAGCTCGAAAGAGGCGAGCTTGCAGGCTACCCGCGCGTCTACGCGATCGCGCTGGCGCTGATCGCCCACACCGACAGCCGTCTTGACGCTGACACCCTTGCACGCTTCATACGTTCCTACCAGCATGTGACGCCGCTCTCGATCGGCGAGTTGTGGGCGATTGCGATCACGTTGAGAGTCGCCCTCGTGGAAAACCTGCGGCGGCTTGCGACGCGCATAGTCGCGGCGCGCAACGCGCGAGAAGAAGCGGACAAACTCGCTGACAAGCTTCTGGAGATTGCCGGGCGGCAGCCGGACGAGCTGATCGGGCAGCTTCAAGCAGCGATGGGAAAGGCCAGGCGCCTTGATCGAGCCTTCATAGTTCAGCTTACGCAACGGCTTCGCGATCAGGACCCCGAAGTGTGGCCCGCGCTGGAATGGGTACAAGAACAGCTTGCTAGCGAGTCGCTAACTACCGAGCAGATTGTCCACGTAGAACATCAGCGGCAAGCCGCCGCTCAAGCAACCGTCGGCAACATCATCACCAGCATGCGCTTGCTTTCGACGCTCGACTGGGAGGATTTCTTCGAGAGCGTCAGCAACGTAGATCCGATACTGGCTGAAGATCCAATTGGCGCCTACTCGTTGATGGACTTCGCGACTCGTGATCGCTATCGCCATGTTATTGAGAAGATCGCCAGGCGCGCAAAGTCGCCCGAGCAAGTTATCGCGCGCCGTGCACTGGAACTGGCCCGGCGGTCACAACACTCGGCGTCAGATGATCGTCTTAGAGCGCACGTCGGCTATTATCTCGTTGATCGGGGACGCGCCCAGCTTGAAGAAGAGGTCCACTATCGCGCGCGATGGTCCGAGTGGTTCTTTAGGAGCGTCCTCAGACATCCGACAGGCTCATATCTTGGGACGTTCGCGGTAACGACGGCTCTCTTTCTCGCTCCCTTTCTCTTGTACGCTTTTGTATCGGGCGCCTCTCCACTGGCATTGATTGCAATAGCTTTGCTGTTGGTCGTGCCTATTAGCGATTTTGTGTTGAGCTCGTTGAACCTTGATGTAACGGTCCTGTTCAATCCAAATCCGCTCCCCAAAATGAACACGGCTTCGGGGATACCGGAAGCTGGTCTAACATTCGTCGTCATCCCCACCATCTTCACGAGCGAAGAAACAGTGCGTGCGCTGCTGGAAAATATCGAGGTGCATTTTCTGGCGAATCGCGATGAGAATATTTATTTTGCGCTCCTCGGAGATTTTACCGACGCTTCACTGGAGGACATGCCCGATGATGACGGCTTGCTCGATACGGCGACCAAAGGCATCGAGGAACTGAATGCCCGCTACGGCGAGCCCGAGGCCGAGCGATTCCACCTGTTCCACCGCCGCCGCAAATGGAACCCGGTGGAAGGGAAGTGGATGGGCTGGGAACGAAAGCGGGGCAAGCTACATGAGTTCAACCGCCTGCTTCGCGGCGCCAGCGACACGAGCTATATCGTAGCCACGGCCGGCCCGGCTCTTCTGTCAAAAGTTCGGTACGTCATCACTCTCGATTCCGACACTCAATTGCCTCGCGACAGCGCCCGGCGGCTCATCGGCACAGCGCTGCACCCGCTCAACCAACCTCATCTTGACCCTGGAGTGAATCGGGTAACGGAAGGATATGGCATCCTTCAGCCCCGCGTCAGCATGAGCCTTGCAAGCTCTTCGCGTTCACATTTCTCGCGCATCTTCTCTGGTCATACGGGGGTCGACCCTTATACTACGGCCGTCTCTGACGTCTACCAGGATCTTTTCGGAGAAGGCAGCTACACAGGCAAGGGGCTCTATGACGTAGACGCTTTCGAAGCTGCGCTAGCCGAGCGCGTGCCTGAGAACTTGCTGCTGAGCCACGACCTTTTTGAGAGCTTGTACGCACGCGCTGCGCTGGTCACCGATGTCGAATTTCTTGATGACTATCCGTCGCACTACGATTCCTATGCGAAGCGCCAGCATCGGTGGACGAGAGGCGACTGGCAAATAGCGCGCTGGCTCTTTCGACGCGTGCGGGACGCGAGCAATCGTCCGGTGCGCAATCGACTCTCGATAATATCCCGCTGGAAGATACTCGATAACCTCCGGCGAAGCCTGGTTGCTCCAACGCTGCTGCTGTTGCTTGCCGCAGCGTGGACTGTCTTGCCCGGCTCGGCCCTGTTATGGACGCTCGCCATCCTGGTCATCCTGGCGTTTCCGGTTTACGCGCACGTGACCAACGCGTTGCTCCTTCACCCGCGCGGCATCCCGTGGAGCAGTCACTTCTGGAGCGTCTGGGGCGATGTCCGAACCAACACCGCACAGTTTGCGCTTTCGTTT
The DNA here is from genome assembly GCA_041497455.1 of Blastocatellia bacterium. Classification (GTDB taxonomy): domain Bacteria; phylum Acidobacteriota; class Blastocatellia; order UBA7656; family UBA7656; genus Onstottus_A. The sequence continues at coordinate 4,153 of JBGQGO010000334.1, forward strand.
GCGTTCATTGCGCACCAGGCATCCTTGCAATCTCAAGCGATAACGCTCACTTTCTATCGCAAGTTTATTTCAAAGAAGAAATTTCTAGAGTGGGTGACCGCCGCGGAGGCTGAGAGAGGAGGCGCGCATGATCTAAGAGCTTTCTGGCGATTCATGTGGCCCGCCGAAGTTCTCACCCTTGGCATTGGTCTTCTCATTGCGTTCACAAAGCCTGAGGCGTTCGTCTTCGCGGCGGCTTTTCTAATTGTATGGGCGGCGTCACCGCTTATCGCCTATTGGGTTAGCCGCGAGTTGCGCACAAAAGACGAATCGCTCGGAGCAGATGACGAACGTCTTGCGCGACTCGTTGCGCGGCGGACTTGGAAGTTCTTTGAAACTTTCGCCGGACCGGATGACAACTGGCTTCCCCCCGACAACTACCAGGAAGACCCCAGACCGGTTGTTGCGCATCGCACTTCGCCAACCGACGTCGGGCTGCTGTTGCTGTCGACAGCGGCCGCTCGCGATTTCGGTTATGTAGGCCTGCTCGAGTTGGTCGAGCGTCTCGAGCTGACTCTCGCCACGATGGAAAAGCTCGACCGTTTTAACGGGCACTTCCTCAACTGGTACGACACCAGGACGCTCGCGCCACTCACCCCGCTGTATGTCTCGACTGTAGACAGCGGAAATCTCGCGGGACACCTGCTCGCGCTCAAACAGGTCTGCGTTGAAGTTGCCGACCAGCCGGTATTCGATATCCAGGCGATTGAAGGAATGATCGACACGGTCGCGCTAATGCGAGAGGAGGCGGCGAAGATTGGGGCCCTTCGGCAAAGCACGGGAGCCGTCACGCTCAAACAACTGCGCGGGGAGATCGAGGCATGTGCTGCGAGCCTCTCGGATGAATCACCGAATTCGTTGTCGGCCTGGCTCAGTCTCTTGCAGAATCTTTCGAGGCGAGCCGCTGAGACCGAAGATATTGTAAACGCCCTCTCGCACGAACACGGGGGCGGGCAGTTCGAGCAACTGATCTTGTGGACCCGCTCCCTGATGCATCAACTGCGTGAGCATCGCCGCGATCTCGCGATTCTTACGCCGTGGACATTCGCCTTTTCGCCGCACATTGATCCAGCCGTTGTGAGTTGTTCCGAAGAGGTGGCCGCCGAGTTAGCGAACATCCTCGGCTCGCTTGATCGCGTTCCGACTCTCTACGAACTCCCAGCCATCTGCGACAAGGCTCGCGCGGGATTTTCCGAGCTTCGCAAAAAGATCGAGGAGTCATCCAGTGCAAAACGCCAAAAGGCGCTCAGAGGACTCGACATCCTGACCAGCCATCTGGAGCAATCCTCGCAAACAGCAACGGAACTTGCCTCGCGTTATGCGAAATGCGCCCGGCGTTGCGAGGATATGATCGGCGCAATGGACTTTCACTTCTTGTACGACGACGAGCGAAAAGTCTTCATCATCGGTTACAACGTGACCGATGGCCGGCGGGATAACTCGTTTTATGACTTGCTCGCTTCAGAAGCACGATTGGCGAGCTTTATCGCAATCGCGAAGGGGGACGTGCCGCAAGAGCACTGGTTTCATTTAGGGCGCGGGCTCACGCAAGTCGATGGAAGCCGGGCGCTGATATCCTGGACGGCCACGATGTTCGAGTACCTGTTGCCGCTCCTGGTCATGCGCAGCTACGCTGACACGCTTCTCGATCAGACTCACCGCGCCATAGTCGCGCGCCAGATCGAGTACGGCCGCGAGCGCAGCGTCCCGTGGGGAATCTCCGAGTCCGCGTACAACGCCCGCGATCTGCAACTAAGTTATCAGTACGGTCCATTCGGCGTCCCTGGTCTTGGGCTCAAGCGCGGGCTGAGTGACGATCTGGTTGTGTCTCCCTACTCGACCGCGCTTGCTGCAATGGTCGAACCGCGAGCGGCGCTTGAAAACATGCGGCGGCTGATTCGCGAAGAAGCGCTCACCGGTTACGGTTTTTATGAAGCGATTGATTATACGGAAGACCGCCTGCAGCCGAATCAGAAGAGCGTTCTCATCAAAGCCTTCATGACTCACCATCAAGGAATGATCCTGGTTTCGCTCGACAATCTGCTGAACGACAAGGCAATGCAACGGCGGTTTCATTCAGAGCCGCTCGTGCAAGCAACCGAGTTGCTCTTGCAAGAGCGCATTCCGCGTGGTGTGGCGCTGGTCCGGCCACGCGCGGAAGAAGTCAGGGCCGATGGACTTCGTAGCACGCCCACCATGCCCGACCCTCGTCGATACGACACGGCGGAC
>JBGQGO010000335.1:0-6392 GCA_041497455.1 Blastocatellia bacterium
CCGGTGCGGTTCGCCCCCTGTTTTGGGGGCGCGGGGCGCCGTGGCAACCCGCGCCGCCCCCCAACCGCGGCCCGCCGCAGTCCAAATAGGCTATCGCAGTCCAAATCACCGCAAAACACATGCTCCTAAACGCCGAACTACGAACCTGTGTGCGCTCAATAAGCGCGCTGATAAAGCTCGAGCGCTTCCGCGGTGCCGAATGGCCGCGGGTTGAACTTTCCTGTCCATTGACCGGCCGCTTCTTCGGCGAGGCGCGGAAGATCGTTTTCAGGCACACCTGCCGCCTTCAAGCCGCGCGTCATCCCACCGATCGCGAGCAACTCTTCAAGCCTTACAGCGAGAGCCTCCACGGGATCGCCTCGATCCGGGGCCGCAGAGCCGTGTTTCAAGAGTTGGTTGTAGCGATCACCGACAGCAGGGCCGTTCCACCGAACAACGTGCGGGAGCATCAGCCCGATCGCCGCGCCGTGCTCGGTGTTGTAATTCGCCGTCAGCGGGTTCGCGCAAGCGTGAGTCGCGCCAAGCATCGAGTTCTCGATCGCCAGTCCCGCCCAGTACGCGCCAAGCTGCATAGCGCCGCGCGCTTCGATGTCTTGCGGGTCCCTGATCACGCGTTCGTAATTTGCTTCAAGCAACCGCCACGCTTCTAGTGAGAAGACTTCCGACGCGGCAGTGCGTTTCGTTGTGACGTAGGTTTCGACTGCGTGTGAGATCGCGTCGAAGCCTCCGGTCGCGGTAACGCCCACTGGTTGTGATACGGTCAAGCCCGGATCGAGGATCGCAACTTTGAAAGCAGCGCCAGGATCGCCGCAAGCCATCTTGACGTGAGTCTGAGCGTCAGAGATGAGAGCATACGACTGAGCTTCGCTGCCCGTGCCCGCGGTTGTCGGGACGCCGATCATTGGCAGCATCGGGACGCGAGCTTTCCCGTAGCCCCAATAGTCCTGCATCGCTCCGCCGCTGGTCAGCAGAAAGTTGATCGCCTTTGCCGTATCCATCGAGCTACCGCCGCCAAGCCCGATCAGCGAATCTATATCGAGCGATGCGGCAAAGTCGCGCCCTGCTTCGATCATCGTTGTGTTTGGATTCGAATCGAAATCGTGAAAGGTGAATACCGTGATTCGAGAGGCGGTGAGAAGCCTGGTTGCTGTTTCTACATAGCCGCAGGCGAGAATCCCTTTGTCAGCGACCAGCAACGTGCGGCGAAAGCCAAGTTCCGACGCCAGAGCGCCGAGCCGTTCAAACGTCCCCTCGCCGAATATCAATCGTGTCCGGCTTTGAAAATCAAACGGCTCCATAGAACCAACGGGCACCAGCGGAACTCGAAATCCCACCACGGCAGAGATTGTGTGAAAACTCCGGGAATACCACCCACGGCAGTGGGTGGATTGTTCAGGTGCGGCCTACACACGGGCGGCCTGCCACCCTCGGTTTGGTTATCTCTCTCCCCTCCCGCCGCGAGGGGAGAGAGAGGGCAAAACGGGAATCGCGGCTGTGCCCCTATGTAGGATGGGCTTGAACTATCCACCCACTGCCGTGGGTGGGATTCAAAGAAGCGGTCGGGAGCGCCTTCGTTGCTAGGTTGCACCTGAACAATCCCCCAACTGCCGTTGGGGGGATTCCCGGACGCCCTGGGTCGTTCGCGCGCTCTCGTCTGCGAGGCAACGGTGAACCCTCACTTCTTTTCTGCAATCGCGAATAGCTGATTGCGATTGCTGATGAACAACGCGCCGTTGGCCGGGATCGGAGTGCAGTAGACCGAACTTCCCATATTGATTTCAGCAATCACTTTCTTCTCGCGCGTTGCCGCCAGAATAGCAATGTCGCCGTCCTCGTCACCCAGATACACCTTGCCATCCACGACCATCGGCGAGCCCCACACAGCGGCGAACATGTCATGAACCCAGAAGACCTTGCCCGTCTTTGCGTCCAGACAGTGCAGAAAGCCGCTGAAGTCCGGATAGAAGAGCATCCCGTCGTAAATCGCTCCGGTCGAGATCGATCGGCGAATCTTGTCGTAGTGCCACACGACGCCGCTCTGCGTTATGTCGCCTCGCTTCGTTCCGTCTATGCAGTAGAGATGACCGACGCCTTCCCCGTGTTCCGGATCCTGTCCGTTAGCGACATAGACCTTGTTGTCGAAGATCACCGGAGTGCTGATAAGCTCGTTGCGCGTCTTCGGCCAAACGGAGTCCTTCGGATTGCAATCGAACTCCCAGAGCTTCTTTCCGGTCATCGCTTCGTACCCACGCACCCAGCCATCGCCCTGGCCGTGGACCACCTGAACCACGTCGCCGATCTTGCCGACTGATGGCGAAGACCATTGCCCGTGCAGAATGCGATCAGAAACCGAATTGTCTTCCCACGCAAGCTTGCCCGTCTTCTTGTTGATCGCGATGAGCGCCGGAGCCTTCGGCGAAGGAATGTTGACGTGGCTTTCATCCTGGCCGTTGGAAGTGCAGATGTAAAGCATATCTCCGAACGAGACCGGAGAGCAGTTCGACATATTGTGGGGAGCCGAGCCGACCTCCTCCATCATGTCGAACTTCCAAACGATGTCGGCGTCGGACTGACCGGTCAACTTCTCGTCCTTGTATGGCCCGTCGTTCTCGTTATCGCGGAAGCCCTGCGTGTCGAGGCACACTACTTCACAGCGATTGGTGACGTAATAGAGCCTGTCGCCTTCGACGAGCGGTGAAGAGCATACGCCTTGAAACGGCCAATCGTTGACTCGCCCGGCAGCAAGTTTCTCGTTGGTGTGTTGCCACAGGAACTCGCCGTCTGATTCACGGAAGCACATCAGCACGCCGCGATCGCCGCCCTGTTTCGGATCGCGCATCGCTTCGTTGTTTGTTCCGACGTAGACCTGGCCTCCGGAGACCACCACGTTTCCATAGCTCTGCGAGCCGAGTATGGCGACCCACTTGATGTTTTTCTTAGTCTTGACGTCCCAGCTTGTCGGCATCCCTTTCTGATTCGAGACCATGTTCCGATCGGGAGTTCCTCCCCACATCGGCCAGTCGCCGTTGCCGGGATCGGAAGCAGCGGCGAGTTGAGTAACGATCGCAAGCGACAGCGCGCACGCGCCGGCGAATAAGAGCAATTTAGGACTGCGTATCTTCATAAATCTCCATGTTCGTAGTACGGCCTTCAGGCGGAAGTTTGTTACTCGAATCCAGCAGCAGAGCGGACCTACAAACTTCCGGCTGAAGCCCTTACTACCAACCTACTTGTTCGGTGTCACCTTGATGTTATCGATAAAGATCTCGCTTGGCGCGTCGACGAATATCCCGGCGCTGCCCTGACGATTGCCAAGCGGATCGATGCGCTCGAGAGTCCAATCCGCAGGCTCGGGCTCAGACGCGGGCCAGGCCTTGCCGCGAGCACGCACCTTGCCGTCGGGCAAAACGTCGACCCGTAGCTTCAGCCGATACCACGTGTCCGCTTTCCATGCGAACGGCTTCCTGACCGTGCGCGTCGCCTCGACCTGCCAGGAGCGCAGCTCGATCTTCTGGCTGTTGCCCATGATCACCAGCTCATAACGCTGGGCCACAACCCCGGCGTCGCCCATTTGACGCCGTTTTTCCGTCGCACGCACGTCGGCTTCGGTCGTGTAGTTCGACCAATCGGCAGGGGTGAACAATGAGCGGGCGCGCTTGAAGGCCTGTGGGTTGGGATTCTTCACCAGCACCTTGTTCCCTTCCACGTCGCGCACAGAGTACTTGTTTCCAGTGCTGATCCAGTACGTGGGAACAGCGTCTACGGGCGTTGATTCAAAGTTCTCACTGACGATCGGCGTTGCCGGAAACACTCGCACGCGAGAGACTCCAGTTACTCCTCCGGCCGCCGCCTTCACTATTCCAGCCTGAATGCCGGCGTCGGCGGAAGGCGTGAACTGGTTGCTCTGCGCCGCGCCCTTCAAGCCTTCGAGCGACCACGCCGCACTCGCTTCTTCGCGTATGAAACGCCCGTGATCATCGAAGAGGCGCACCTTGAACTTCGCCGTTTGGCCAGGCTTCATCAACAAATCAGCCGGCACGACCTGCACGTGCGCCACTGCGGCGCCCGCGGGCGCATTCTCGATAGTCTCTATCATTGGAGGCAGCGCGGCCGAGGGCGCCTTGTTGCCGATGCAGTAAATCGCTTTGGTTGAAACGAGGTAGATGCGCCCGCGCGAAATGGCCACTGAAGCGAGGATCTGCTCGTTGGCCGCAATCAAATCATCACCCGCATCCGTTTTGAGCTGCACGTTACTGACGCCCGGCTCGAGCTCATCTTCGTCGAGCACCTGACAACCGGCCGGTCCCGGCTTGAGGATGAAGAACTTTCCGTTCTCGGTGCCAACGTAGAGCTTGCCATCTCCCAGCACCAGTGATGATTTCTGAATAGTGCCGAGAGTTTGTTTCCACAATTCTTTGCCCGTACTGACATCGAAGGCGAAGAGGTTAGCGCTATCATCCATCTGATAGAGGCGGTCGCCATCAACTACCGGCGAGGAGTAGCCGCCGTGAAATCCTCTGACCTCCCATTTGATCTTATCCTTGCCGAGTGGGCCTTTACCGGTGGCGTCAATCGCCGCGAGCAACCCTTGCTCGTTTGTGTCGAGGTTCTCTTCGCTGTGTGAAGCGAAGACCGTCGTGCCGTTGATCACCGCGCAGTTGTTGATGCCGCGCTTGGTGATCGCGTAGCTCCACACCGGCTCTCCGGTTTGGGCCTTCATCGCGTACACCTGGCCATCAGCGCCGCCCACGATGATCATCCGAACGCCGTTGATCGTCGCCGCGATCGGCGTAGGATAAACGGTGTCGTAGGGACGGCCTCCCGGCGCGCTGGTCCAGACGCATTCGCCTGTCGTCTTGTCGAAAGCATAGAAGCGGTGTTTACGCTGCGCCGTGTCGCCCCAGCCGTCGATGATTGTGCCTACGATTACCAGATCGCCTTCAATGATCGGAGAAGCGGTGCGTCCGCCGTGCGTCGTCCATGCGCCGAACTCTTCAGTCAGCGAGCGGCCCCAGAGCACCTTCCCGTCGTTCGAAAAGGCAGTCAGTTCGTTGCAAGCGCCCAGGACGTAAATGTTTCCGGTCGCCGGGTCGCCGACAGGCGACGACCACGCGATTCGGCGCGTCGGCACGTCGCTTTCATACACGTTGATGCGATGCTCCCACAGCACCTTGCCGGTGTCGGCGTTCAAGCACATCACGCGCTCTTGCATCGTCTCGCCCTCACCCGCCGAGTTGAACAGGAATACGCGGCCGCCCATCACTATCGGCGCCGAGCGTCCGCCGTAGGGAGCCTTCCATACAAGGTTCTCGCCTTTTGGCGACCAGCGAGCAGGCAAACCTTTTTCGAGCGAGACGCCGTTGCGCGCCGGGCCTCGCCAGTCCGTCCAATCGCTTCCCGATCGAACACGGCCGGCCGGAACGAGAAAGAACAACATCAGTGCGAAGGATAGGTACTTAGGGAAGATGACATTCATGATTGGCCCTTCTCGGATAGGTCTGAATTCGCGCTCATCGAATCCGCACGAAGCAAGTTTTCCACTGACCATTAGCCTTGACTCGTTGAATCTCAAGATATTATGTTGCGGTTAGGCGCGTCAAGGAGGGATTCTTTGAACCTGCCGGACCGAGGCGGCGTTTCACACTTCGAGCGCGTCAGTTCACTGTGCCCACTAATAATCCTCGATTTGTTTGAGAGTAGCGTAGATTGTTCTGTCTGCGCGTGACCGAGCGTCGAGGCAATTTTAACTACGCGCAGACTGGACGGTCTACGCTACGCTTCAGGAGCGAACGATGCTCATTAAACTAATGGCCTTACTGGCTCTCGTGTTGCTGTGCCCGCTGACCGCGAGCGCACAGGACAAGAACGAAGAATTCTTTGCCGCGGCGAGAAGAGGTGACGCCGCCGCGGTCAAATCGTTTCTCGATGCGGGCGTGGATGTGAACGCAAAGACGCGCTACGGCGCAACGGCTCTGTCTTACGCTTGCGACAAGGGTCACGTCGAGGTGGTGAAGCTGTTGATCGAGCGCGGCGCGTACGTGAACGTGAAAGACACCTTCTACGGCGAGGTCCCTCTCGGGTGGGCGCTGTCGCACGGACACGCGCAGGTGGTGAAGCTTCTTTTGGACAAAGGCGCTGCCGGCATCGAGCGTGCACTGATGTCGGGAGTTCAAGACGGCAACGTCGAGATCGTCAAGGTAGTCCTCGAAAAGGGCGGCGTGAAACCCGAGACCCTGAACAACGCGCTGCGTCGAGCTTCTTCAGGAGGCGCCAAGGAGATCGTCGAGCTTCTGAAGAAAGCTGGCGCGGTCGCGGTAGAAGTCACGGTCGACCCCGAAGTCTTGAAGAGCTATGCCGGTTTGTATAAGAACGAGCAGGTCGGCGAACTCACC
>JBGQGO010000336.1:0-6385 GCA_041497455.1 Blastocatellia bacterium
CACAATCACTTCTCGCCCAACAGCCGCAGACGGCTTACAAGCCGACTGTTGACCCGGCGGATAGGCCAAAGGCCCGGGCGATGGTAGAGGCGATTAACCAGCGAGCTCGCGAGTTGGGGCTCATAGCGGTTGCTGATGACCCTGACCAAGCTGCATTCGTCCGCAGGAGACGGGACGCTCAGTTGAGCGAAGACTTCGAAAAGCTGCACTCGATCAACGTCGAGAAGATCGCCGCCCAGTCATCAGCGCCTTCGCTAGACTATAAGACTCTCTCCGACGCGACAGCCGATCTGAAGAATCGCGCAACTCGAATCAAGTACAATGTTCCGGTTCTTCAGGTTGCCGATAAGGGCGAGAAGATTCGATACGATGAGAATCCTGATTATCTCGCGTCGATGCTGCCCGAACTGAGCCGCTTGATTAATGGCTTCCTGGGCAGCCCTGTCTTTCGGCTTAATTCGCCCAACGACGCTGCGCTTCGATTGAAGGCCAGTCGTGATCTGGACGGCATCATCAAACTAAGCGAAACGATCAACAAGATCGCGAAGCGGTCGACCAAGACCGCAGCATCAAGATAAACCTCGGCGACCCGCCCTACGCGCTGGTAGGCCTGTCGCGGGAGATTAAGTCTCGATTGATTTTCGGCGCGAGCGGCCGCGGATCACTTCTACCGAACAATGCGAAAATGTGTCCCAGTCAAATCGAAAAGTCTTCGCCGCGCCACTGGCCATGTTCGGGCGAGTGAGGTGCGGTAGCCGACGCGTGGCGTGTGAGCAGTTGCTCAAGCGCGTCTACACGCGCCATCAATGAAATCACCGATTCGCCAATGGTGTCCGGCATGACGTTGTGCGCAAGGTCGGGGGCATCCTTTGGCGGGCGGGCTTTCGATCGCGCGACAGACTGGCCGGGCACACCAACCACCACCGAATTGGGAGGCACTGATTTTACGACCACCGCATTCGCGCCGATGCGGGTATCCTCGCCAATCGTGATCGCGCCCAGAAGCTTGGCGCCGGCGCCGACGACAACGCGGTCCTTCAAGGTGGGATGCCGTTTGCCCTTCGACAAACTCGTGCCGCCCAACGTCACGCCGTGATAAAGCGTCACGTCCGCCCCAACCTCCGCGGTCTCGCCGATGACGACGCCGATCCCGTGATCAATGAAAAAGCGCGGACCGATCTTCGCGCCCGGGTGGATTTCGATGCCGGTCAGTCCGCGCACTAGCTGCGACTGGACACGGGCCAACAGTTTAAAGTTGTGCGTCCACAACCAGTGCGCCAGACGGTGTCCCCAAACCGCGTGCAAACCTGAGTAGCATAAGAGGACTTCCAGTGTACTGCGCGCCGCCGGATCGCGATCGAACACTGACCGAATATCATTGCGTAAGGTTTTGAACATGACGAGTTCACGTCGCGAAGGCGCCAGAGGCGTTCGCGCACCCGGCCAGGAACAAGTCCCGGACAAACCGCCGCTGCTATCGTTAGTCCGCCAGATTGGCGAACAGCGGCGTACTCAGGTAGCGCTCGCCGAACGAAGGGATGATCACCACAATCAACTTTCCCTCATTCTGCGGCCGCCGCGCCAATTGCAATGCTGCCCACATCGCCGCGCCAGACGAAATGCCCACAAGCAGCCCCTCCTCTTTTGCCATGCGCCGGGCAATATCGAACGCGTCGTCGTTTTTGACGCGGATGATCTCATCGTAAATCTCGGTGTTGAGAATATCCGGCACGAAGCCGGCGCCTATCCCCTGAATCGGGTGCGGCCCCTTTTGCCCGCCTGAGAGCACCGCCGAAGCGTCCGGCTCAACGGCGACACATTTGAATGTTGGCTTCCGCGCCTTGATCGCTTCGCCGACGCCGGTGATGGTTCCACCTGTGCCGACGCCCGATACCAGAAAGTCAGCTTTGCCCTCCGTGTCGCGCCAAATTTCTTCGGCGGTGGTTTTACGGTGGATTTCAGGATTAGCCGGGTTCTGGAATTGCTGGGGGATGAAATAACGGGGATCGGACGCGGCCATTTCTTCGGCTTTGCGGATGGCGCCGGGCATACCCTCGCCACCCGGCGTGAGCACCAACTCAGCGCCGTACGCGCGCAGCAACATTCGACGTTCCTTGCTCATCGTTTCGGGCATAGTCAGCGCGCATTTGTAGCCGCGCGCCGCGCACACCATGGCCAAAGCAATTCCGGTGTTGCCGCTGGTGGGTTCCAAGATGATTGTATCCGGCTTGATCTTGCCGGCTTGCTCGGCCGCGTCAATCATTGAAAGGCCGATGCGGTCCTTAACGCTGTGCGCAGGGTTGTAGAATTCCAGCTTGGCGACAACGTCTCCGACTGCATCCTTGGTCAGATTGCGGATGCGAACAAGGGGTGTGTTGCCAATCAATTCAGTGACATCATTCGCGATTTTCATTTTTGGGTTCCTCTCAAGAATCTCTCGGCGCTTTTATGCGATTGATATTATCTATCTAACGTAACTTTCACAATGCGCAGAGATCTCGGAGATAGTTTATCTGAGATGTCCGAGTGAGATGCCACGGGCTTGGAGACCGAGTGAAAACTCCGGCAATACCACCCCCGGCAGTGGGGGGTTTGTTCAGGTGCGGCCTACAACGCAAGCGGCCCCCCCGCTCTTTGTTTTTCGTTTACCCTCTCTCTCCCCTCGTGCCACGAGGGGAGAGATAACAAAACGCAAAGGGGGCGCGCCGCCAGTCTTGTAGGCCGCACCTGAACAATCCACCCACTGCCGTGGGTGGGATTCGGGAAGCCGTCATCGGCCTTCCTGTGTAGGCTGCGTATGAACAATCCACCCACTGCCGTGGGTGGGATTCCAGGAGTTTTCACACAGTCTCTTGCCCCGTGGGGATTCACGCTGGCAGCTAGTACCGGCGCAGCTCGGACGGTCGAGTAAACATTCAAACGAGAACGGGATCGAACGCTCATTCCGGCGATAGCTACTTCGGTGACGGGCCACTCAATGCTAATAGATTCTTCTCCAACGCGCGCGGACGCAGGACCCCCGCTTCCCACAACCAACCCAGCACCTGAACCGCACGGTCACGAGTGATTCTCTGCGACCATGTGCCGAGCAGGCGCTCGACCGTCACCGGGCCCTCAATCATTGCGGCTAGCGGCCCAACCGCGATTTCATCCAGAAACGCGATCGGCCGTCTAACCCCCGGTAGAACGATGGCCGTTGCGGGAGCAATGAAATCGTGTTGAAGCGTTGGGATCGTTTCGAAGCGGGCTTCGGGCGCTAACTCGATCTCCAAGTGGGCGCTCAGAGCCAGCCGCTTAGGCTGCGGCGCTTCTCGTTCGATGGGAAGCGCGTCGATCGCTCTGCTGCTCCAGAAGTCGCCCCGTCTTGATATGGCTGCCTCGGCGTAGAACCTTCCGGCCGCGATTCGGTGCAACTCAACCGATTCACGTTGCCGCGTCCGGTAAAAATCCAGGGCAAGCTGCGTGTCGTCCGGCCGCTCGATAATAGTGTGGATGACCGCCGCCGCATGTAGCGCGGATCCGATAGCTGTTTGAACGCCCTGCGAGGAGAGCGGATCGATCGAGAACGCGGCCTCTCCGACTTTGATCGCGTCCGGTGTCGCCGGCATCTCGTCGCATCGCTGCGTCGCGTCGCAAGCGCGCACTGGCCCCATTCGCACACCGCGCAGGCAACCGGCCAGCAGCTCAGAACGCGCGATCAAACTTGCGTAACAAGCATCGCGGCTTCCAGCTCGCGAGACGGCCTCGCGATAATGCGACGAATCGATGAACACCGTGGCGTTGAACTCGCCGCCCGGCAAGGGTGCTCCCCAATACCAAGCCTCGTCGCCCGCCTCGACGCGCGTGTCCGCGCCATCAACCGATGGGTACTTCCAATATGCATAGAGCGCCAACGTGCGCTCCGATACCCGTCGCTTACTCCCGCCGAGCAGCCCTTGCCGGCCCGTGGCGTCGGCTACAAACCTTGAACACACCGTAACCTCGGTTGTTCCGAGACGAATCGTGCTGAGCCAATCTCGGCCGCCTCTTCGCCGGATAGAAGCCGCTCGCGCGGGTTGTAACACGTGAGCCCCGGCTTCAGCCGCCGCCGTGAGAAGGATCTCATCGAATCGGCCGCGATCCACCTGAAACCCCGGTTCGCCCGGAGCCGCTCGCCGCTCGACAGCACCGGCCCAGCGCACCAATGCGCTCCGCGGACGAAGGAATCCAGCGCTCTCGATCTCGTTCCTGACACCCAGCACGTCGAGCAGCGGCAAGACTCCGCCGACAAGCGATTCTCCGATATGCGGCCGCGGGAAGGGATGCTTCTCGGCGAGAACGACTGAGTGTCCCAGTTGCGCGACTCGCCGCGCGAGGGCCGCTCCCGCGGGACCGCCGCCAATCACGCAGACGTCGGCGCACAGGGTTGAAGCGGCAATCGGGTCAGGCATTGAGATAGTCGGGGAGATAGTCTGGACGGCGTTCGAGAATTCGAATGTAAGCTTGCAGGCAGTAGTGCAACCATCCACGAATGTAGTTGCAGGCGGGCCGGCCGCGTTTGATGACTTCGTGATGGCAACCACCCCCACACATATATCGCGCCCAGCAATTCCGGCAAGGCTCCTGCAGGTGAACGTGACGCCCGGCTAGCCAACGCGCCTGGACCGCGCGATCGACCCCCGATCGCACGTCGCCCATCGCTCCAACCGGATCTTCGACGAAGCGATGGCAGGCGTACAATCCGCCTTCGGCCGATACGCCGAAATAGCCGGCGCCCGCGCCGCACGGGTATGGACGATGGGTGCCTTTGTGGATCTCGGCGAGCGCGTTGCTCATGTTCAGAAACGCATAACGCTCGCCGTGGACGACGCGACGCTCGAACTCCTCGCCACAGGAGATCATCTGCTCGAGCATTGCATCCAGATCCGCCGAGCTCATCTCGCCTGCCTCGGAGGGCGACGACAACATTGGTGAGAACCCGACGCTGTGAAATCCGAGTGAAAGAAACTCGTCGAGCGTTTCGCGCAGGGACAGGTTGTCGGGAGTGACCGTTACTCTTGCTGAAACTTGCATCCGCCGCTGCATAGCGAGCAGCGGCCGGGCATTGGCGAGCACACGGCCGTAGCTCCCGCTCCCGCCCTTGAAAGGCCTTAGCCGGTCATGCACCTGGCCAACCCCGTCCAGGCTGAGTGTCACCGCGAAGCCATGCCGTTCGAAAAACTCGCCGTCGTCTGGCGTGAGGAGCGTGCCGTTGGTTGTGATCGAAAACCCGACTCGCACGCCGTTGGCTTCGGCAAGCGCGGCGGCCTGCTCTGTGCACTCGCGCAGCAATTTGCGATTTGTGAGGGGCTCGCCGCCCAGGAACGTGAGTTGTACTCTGTCGCCCGCCGCGGCCTCAGAGAAAAGCAATTGTACCGCGGCCCTTGCAGCCTCCGGACTCATGTCCTTTTCCTTGGAGCCGAACCCGCCCTCCTGCGCGTAGCAGTAGGTGCATCCGAGGTTGCACTTCTGCGCGATCGCCAACGAGAGAGACCGGATGGGAATGCCGGTGGGCGGCTCGCCGGTGACGTACTCCGGCGCCGACAAACCGAGCCGTGCAAGCAGAGACCCGCTATCGTCGGGATATCCCTCGAGCGCTCGCGCGATCTCGGATGAGATCGTGAACACCCGCGAGCCGTTCACCAACAGAACGTGCGCGCCAACCTCTGTCTCGAACAGATGAAAGTCGCGCTGCTCCGGCGGTAACGCGGGGATTCCCGGTGACCTGCCTTGAATACTGACAAGCTGGAGAGACATGGCCATTTAAGCGCACTACACGGCGTTCATTGAGCTTCGGGCGGCGGCTCCTCGTCCTTGCCGCCAATGATGAAACGCAGCGCCTTCTCCCAATCCCGGAAAAGGTCGCTGTAGTTCAGAAGGTTGGGATCCATCCAATCGTCGACGATGTAGACCGGAGGGGTCTGAGGCGTGCGATCCTTCTGCATCCAATTGTTCCCGTCGCTCGTTCCGTCGGGCCGCGCCTCCACGTTTACGTAATCCGGGCGCGTCGCCGCCCAGTAGAAGCAAGCGCACTCGCGATAATCGTTCTGCCACGGCGAGCACAAACTCTGCGACAGCGCTCCTGGTTCGGCGATATCCTTCGCAATCACCGCACGCCGCACTCGCTCTCCATCCACATCGGCTTCGTCGAAGAACGGCCGCACGGTCAACGGCACACTGACGGTCTTCTTTGGATCATCGAGCGATTCGAACGTGCAGTTGACCTTCTTGCCGCTAAAATTGTGGACGATCCCGGCTAACGCGTTCGACCACTCGAGGGGCCACAGGGGATCCTTGAAAGTCGTATCCGGAAGCGAAACGTTGGGACCGCCCACATAGAGAGGTCCGGTTACCGGCACCATCACCG
>JBGQGO010000337.1:0-6362 GCA_041497455.1 Blastocatellia bacterium
AATGTAGCGGGGGCGCCAACTATTTGGACTGCGGGAGCCTATTTGGACTGCGGCGGCTCTCTGTGCGTTGACGCCGCTTTTTCTAACGGATCCCTGCTCACCAAAAAGCGGCGTCAACGCACAGAGGGCCGCCGCAGTCCATATAGGCCGCCGCAGTCCAAGTAGCCTGTGGCAGGTGGGTATGCGCGAAAACCTGACCCGCACCCGTTGCAGAGCGCCGCATAACTCTGGTGGACAATTCAGCAGTCCCCTTCCCCTGATTTCGTAGAGTGATGATAAAATGACCGCGCCGAACCAGGCAGCGTTTAACTCTTCAAGATGAAGCTGACCTTTTCATTCGTAATAGCATTGGCACTCCTGGCCGTCGGCACGCCGCCGCGATACTCGAGCTTCGCGCTGCCAGCTCTCGCGCAATACTCGCAAGCAACGATTGAAGACGAACGCGGAATTGTAGCGCTCGATCAGGCGCTGCGCGAGATCACCAACCCGTTCACTGTTCTGTGCATCGCAGCCCGTCCCGGCGATGAAGACGACGGCACGCTCGCCGAAATTCGCAAAAAGCTCGGCGCACGCACTCTCATTCTCTTCGCAACCCGCGGCGAAGCCGAAGACAGCCCGACTCGCGCAGAACTGGATCACGAACTGGGCGCCGTTCGCACTCGCGAGGCGATCGAAGCTGCGCGAGTCATCGGCGCGGACGTGTCCTTCCTCAACCTTCGCGACATCGGGTATTCGAAGTCAGCCGACGAAGCCTTGAGCGCCTGGGGACACGATGAGGCGCTTCGCCGGATGGTCCGCGCAATTCGTTCGCTGCGACCCGACGTGATCATCACCAATCACGGCTCCAAAACCGGCGAAGGCGCCGAGCAAGCCGTCGCCCGACTGGCTCTCGAAGCCTTCAGTGCAGCCGGCGCCACAAAACTGGCTCCGGAAGCCGGTTCTGAGGCTTGGCCAGTCCGCCGCTTCTTTGAGCGAACCGATGACTCTAGGGCCAGCGTCAAGATCGACCTCACCGAATACGACCACGTTCGCGGGATGACTTACGCACAGATCGGATTGGCCGGGCGCCGCCGGTTCTTCTCGCGAGGCGCAAGCTTCGATCGGCTGACGCCTGAACGAGAGACCAGCTATTACAAGCTGATAGCTTCTGCCCCAGACGACACGATGACGCCGGACGCCGGATCGAGCACTGGATTGCTCGGGGGGCTGACGCTTCCCGAGAACCTGAGCCGCTCGATCGCACCGCCTCGCGTTGGTGATCTGAAGGTCGTGGATGCGATAGCTACCGGTGAGCGGTTGATTGACGCGTTGATCGAGAAGCTCATCGAGAAGCGCGCGGAAGGAACCGCCGGCGTAATGCACGAGCGATACGGCTCAGAGTTCGTTCGAGTCGTCCGGTTCACCTCGGCGCTTGAACGGGCGATCGCGCTAGCTCTCGGCGTGAACCTCGAAGTTACAATCTCTGACGGCGTAGTCGTGCCCGGCCAGACGCTCTCGGCGCGTATCGTCCTTCGCAACGGCGGCGTCCGCGCGTTTCCAGCCGTGTTTACCACGCCCGAGCGCCTCCCCGCTCCCGACAAGAATTCAGCTTACAAAGACTCCGATGTGATAGGCGTGGGAACGGGCGGGGTTGCGACTAAGGAACTCGAATACGAGATCGCGAAAGACGTCGCGCTGACGCTGCCGCACTCCGCGCACCTGTACGATGAGGATTATTACGCCGTCGGCTCAACCCTGCCGGGAGCGCAACCAGCCGCGCCCTTCGGCGGCCAGTTGGTTGTGTCCGCCGAAATAGGTCTCGGCCAAGTGAACATTCGCCTCGGCGCGCTCGCCCGGTTCGATGTCGCATCACCGGTCGAGATTTCAACAATTCCTTTTGCGTTGGTGCGCGACTGGTCGAAGTCGCGCGATATCGCCGTCCCCGTGAGAGTGCGCAATCGCACACCGGGCAAGCTGGCAGGCGCGCTGTGGGTGGTGCCGCTTGCGCTGGCCGATGACGACTACGACCCGGTACACATCGCGTTCGCCCGCGAAGACGAAGAAGTGACTATCAAGCTGAAGCTTCGTCTGCCTATCCTCAAGCCGCCGCTCGCTCCTGACGTGCTGATCGAGTTTCGCCGCGAGAAGCCTGGCCCGGCGGATGCGCTGGGCTCGGCGAAGATCGCGGTGAAGGCGGCCGACTTCGAGGTTGTCGAGGGGCTCAAGGCCGGCTACATCCGAGGGCTGGATGATTGGCTCTCATTTGCGCTGACCGAGCTTGGCGTCGAGCACAGCGAGCTAAAGATCGGCGAGATCAGCGTCACCGAGCACGGCAACGCAAACAGCGCCGCCCAATCTCGAATCGGGTGTGGCGACCTCGCGCGCTTCGACACGATCATCGTAGACAACAACGCTTACTTCACGCGTCCCGAGTTGATGCTGCACAACAGGTGTTTGCTTCGATACGTGCGTCAAGGCGGCAACCTCGTGGTGCTCAGCCAACGGCCGGACGACTGGAACCTGGTGTTGGCCAACACTCAGTTCGCGCCTTATCCGATCAAGCTGTCGAAGGATCGAATCACAATTGAGACAGCCGCGGTGAAGATTACCAACGCAGATCATCCGCTGATGTCAAAGCCCAACAAGATCACGCCAAAAGACTTCGAAGGATGGGTAGTTGAGCGAGCCGTCAACATCCCTCGAGAGTGGTCAAGCGAATACACGCCGCTGCTCGAATCGAGCGACCCAGGTGAAGAGCCAAACCGGGGAGGCTTGTTAGTTGCGCGCTACGGAGAAGGTACGTACGTCTACGTGAGCCTCTCGATGCGCCGGCAACTCCTCGCGGGAAACGCCGGTGCTTATCGAGTGTTTGCAAATCTCGTCACCCTTCCAAAGGTGAAGGCAGCCACACCGCGGTAACTCAACAAGGTGATTTGAAGTATGCCCTCAGGCGACGCTCAACGAACCTGGTTTCCCGAGATGATTGCGGTCCTTCGCCGTGAATGGGACTCGTCGATGGGTTTCACCGAGCTGATCGCACTGCGTGACCGGCTCGATGCGATGCTCCAAGCGATTCGTTCGACGCGCAATATATGGAACAGTCAGGAATATCAGAAATCCGCTTTCTGCATACAGAATATTCGGACTTGAAGAAGAGGTTACTAAAGTTAGCGCGGATATTTCAGATCGCCAGCAAGTATATGACTTACTGAATTCAGTTGAGCCAGATGTTATTTTCCATCTCGCAGCAAAGGCACTTGTCCCTGTGTCTCTTCGTGATCCAAGAAGGACTTTCGAGGTTAATGTTATGGGCACCCTTAATATTATAGAAGCCTGTAGGAAGCTAAAAGTTTGCAATCGGCTGCTCATCTGTTCTACGGATCACGTATTTGGCAGCGTCGAGCCAAGAGAGCTACCGAAGGATAAAGATGGAAAGATTAAAGGGTTTGATGAGAAGAGTCGGGTAAGCTATAGCGCGAAGCCCATTTACTCCAACACATCATTTTGCGATTGAGGAATACGAAGGCACAGACCAGCCTTACATAACAATGGAGGCTCTCGCAAAACAAGTTGCATCACTATTCGAGGCGAAGATAGACGATTCTAAATGCGTTGACTACCCCAAGAATGAGAATAAGTGCATTAATGCATGGGGGTCAGGCGTGCAAATTGCAATTCATTACTCGCAACCTTGAAAAGGTTGGTTGACGCTTTTGAAGTGCAAATTGCATGCGTGACCCCATGGACGAGTTGAGCATCGACATGTTCGGTCTGACTCCGCGCTGCCGCCCGTATCTCTGTTGTAAATCAAACAGCGCGTCGAGAGGGGTCAGGCTTGACTTTGTTGACATTTGATTCGAGCTTCACCGAGTAATGGGAACAACGCTGACGTCTGGTCTTGGGGTTATAGCTGTCCTGAATCTCCTTCAACAAATCGCGGAAGTCGTAGAACAGCCCTCCTATTCCTTTAATCAAACAGTGTTGGGAGGGGTCTGGCTTGACATTGTTGCCATTTGCCGCGAATGTCGATCGGGTTGCGTGAAACGAGCCTTGCGGGATCCTACCTCGGCTCAACGCTTCTCAGGAGACGCGGCGACATTCGCGAACAGACCCGGCAGCGAGGTTCGATTCCAATGGGCAAAACGAGGTGGCGCTGTCTAACTGAGGATTGGCCGCAACCCCTTCGAGATTGCCGCCTGACCCCATCTCCGCCTGAGTTTGATCTCCTAACGCTCCCTCGTAGTGTTGAGGCGCCAGGACAGCAGACTACTTGTTTGTGCCTACCTTAATCCTGAGTAACTGACTGAATATTTTTTCGGTAGTGCGATTACCGAAAGATTCCAACTTCTTCAGTATAGCGTTCGTCGCTTCGGTTCTAACCATCCGGGTATGTTCAAACGAGGCGCCTCGGACGGATTCGGGACTCCCTTCCCATGCCCATGCCGTTTTCCACAGGTACTTCCGTTTGGCTTTTGTGTCCTTAAGGAGAGACTGGCTTTTGAGATCGGCAATCGAGGTTCTCGTTGGCCCCCTATAGTTTTCGGTGAAGAATGGAACTAATTCATCTTTCATGAAGTTTTCAAAGTCCTCTTCCTTCACTCCACTGTGAAGCGTTATCGCGTCGTGACGAAATACTCTACTCATTATCAAATTCTCCTTTGTTGACTAGCCCTAAAAGCAATTTTCCCCGCCGGCCGGGTAGCAGGCTATGTTACCACTCAACCGGTCGTCTTTGCCTGAAACGAGCCTTGCGGCGATCCTCCTCGGCCCAACGTTTCTCAGAAGACGCCCGACATTCGAACAGACCCAGCAGCGAGGTTCGATTCCAACCGGTATAAGTGCCTAACGGCTTGCCTTGATGTCGTAGGCCCACAATGTCCCGTTATCCCGAATGTAAAGCCTCCCGTTAGCAATCGCCGGATACGCCCACGCCTTCTCCGGATACGGCCCCAACTTTTTACGCTGCGGCTGAGCCGGAGGAGTGAATCGGCCCTTTTCGCGATATGCCTCCGGAGTCGCCTCCACCAACGCGACCTCTCCATTCTCGCCGTGAAGATATAAAAGCCCATCGGCGTAGGCTACCGAACCGCCGCCGATCCCTTCACTCTGCCATTTCACCTTCCCCGTAGTGAACTCCACCGCCACCAGCCCCGGGCCCGCCGTGCCGTAAAGATATTCCCCAACCAGCACCGATCCACCGATTCTGTCCGGCAGGTCGCGCGCGAAGTAGACCTGCTCCGCGGCGACTTCGCCGCGGTCCGACTTTAAACGGACGACTCCTCCTCCGATGCCCTGGGCCCCGCCGTACACATATCCGTCACGCGCAACTGGAGTCACCATTTGTGCCATACCCTTGGCAACCTCCGCGTAGCGCCAGAGGAACTGGCCCGTCTTCGCGTCAACTCCGACTATGCCCTTGCTCAAAAACTGCACGTATTGTTTTCGCCCGCCGGCTTGAACGACAATCGCCGATGCATAGCCCGCGGGGTCGCCGCCCGGGACCGCCGATTTCCAGATGACCGCGCCCGTCTTTTTGTTAAGCGCCACCATTGTGGCTTGTGCGCCGCCGGGGGTTACGACAACGACGTCACCATCAACCAACGGAGACTCTGCATAGGCCCATATGCCCGGCTTGCCGTCGAACTCTTTCTTGATGCTCTTCTGCCATCGAATCTTGCCGCTCCCGGTTTCGAGGCAGGCGAGGTCACCGTCGGAGCTCAGCGCGTAGATGAAATCTCCGTCAACGGTCGGCGTGGACCGGGCCTTCGCGTAAAGAAAGTCTAGAGGGCTGCCTACGTTGCCGACGCGCGTTGTCCAGATGGGTTTTCCATCCTGAGTTGAGAGAGCCTGAACAAACTCACTCTCGAACCCGCGGTTGCTCATCAGATAGATCCGCGTTCCGACGACCGCCGGCGTTGAATAGCCGTCCCCTATGTCGTTCACTTGCCAGAGCAGTTTTGGTCCCTCGGCCGGCCATTGTTTAAGGAGGCCGGTCTCCTTCGATACTCCGTTACGTTCCGGACCTCGCCACTGAGGCCAGTCGGAAGTCGAAGCACCCCCGTTTGCTGATCTCGTAACGGAGATGGCTGAGAAGCACAAACAAAGCGCTGCAATGGTAGTTAGTAATCGTGACTTCACTTTCTTCTCCTTCTGACTGTTGTAATTGCTTTTGGATCTTGCTGCCCTTCGCAGATACGACCAGCTTCACGAAATGTTCCGTAACACTGGGCTCGAGTCAGCGACAATGAGGTACTCGTAGAAGGTTGAGACGGCGGCGAGAATACGATTGACCGTCGTTGGCGCGAGGTGGGTCGTTGGTTCCTCTGGTTCGGTACCGCTTTGCTCGGGTGCCGGCTTGCGCACTTTGCGCCGACTGGGTACAG
>JBGQGO010000338.1:0-6358 GCA_041497455.1 Blastocatellia bacterium
AGCTCATCGGCGCCCGGCGTCGAGAAGATCAAGTGGCAATTGCTTGCCGCGCTGCGCACTGCGTGGAAGCCGCTCACTCTGCTTTATCTAGTCACGGTGATCCGCTCGGGCTTGCAGATGACCACCAACAACTACCTGCCCTTCATGCTAGAAGACCGCGGCTATTCGCTGACCGACACGGGCAACATGCTGACTGTGTTTCTATTGCTCGGCGGAATCGGAGGAATTGCGGGCGGCTTCACCGCTGAGCGGTTCTCCGGCCGCGCTGTTACGTTGTATTCAGGCTTGCTGGCCGGGCCGTTGATGATGGGCGCGTTCGCGACTACCGGGCCGCTGAGCATCGTTTGTTTGGGGCTTGGCGGATTCATGTTGTTGTCGACGATTCCAGTAATCGTAGCGATGGCTCAGGAGCTGGTGCCCGGTCAGACCAGCACCGTCTCAGCATTGATGATGGGAGCGGCGTGGGGAGTGGGCGCGCTGGCGCCTCAGGCGCTTTCGAACTTTGTGCCGGCGTTCGGCTTCCGAAATGTGCTGATCGCCGCCTCGGCCGTTACGATGGTCACCGCCGTGCTGGCTTACTTCCTTCCGCGCGACGAGCCGATACATCGCGCAGTGGTTGAGTCGGATCTGGCGGCCGCAGTCGGCGATTGAATTCGTGCAACAGGCAAAGGTGTTCGAGAGGCAGGGCGCCCGCGTTCTGGTTAACACCCTCTTCAGTTAATGAGAATCCCTTCCGGCCCCACTTGTAAGCAATGATCAATCTCACAGGGAAAGTCGCAATCATCACCGGCGCGTCGCGAGGCATCGGCGCCGCGACCGCGATCAAGTTTGCCGAGGCCGGCATACGCGGTCTGGTGATCAACTACAACCGCGATCGGAAAGCCGCCCAGCAAATCGCGGCCGAGTGTGAGAAGCTTGGCGCCGAAGCGATGCCGCTTCGCGCAGATGTCTCGCGCGTAGCTGCCGTGGACAGAATGGTCCAAACAACCATAGATCACTTCGGCTCAGTCGATATTCTCGTAGCTAACGCCGGAATCTGGAAAGAAGCCGCGATAGAAAATATGACCGAGCGCGAATGGGACGAGACTATCGATGTGAATCTCAAGTCGATCTACGCCTGCTGCCGCGCGGCGGCCCGGGTGATGATAAAGATGAGGCGCGGGACGATGATACTGGTCTCTTCAACCGCCGGCCAGCGTGGCGAGCCGTTTCATTCGCACTACGCGGCGACGAAAGGCGCAATCATCTCGATGACCAAGTCGCTGGCGGCTGAGCTTGGCCCTCGCGGGATCACGGTCAACTGCGTAGCTCCGGGGTGGGTTGCGACTGTCATGACTGAGGACGCTATGAACGATCCGAAACAGCGACGAAAGATTCGCGAGTTGATCCCGCTCGGCCGGGTCGCAACACCTGATGAGATTGCGGGGCCGATTCTCTTCCTGGCGTCTGACCTTGCAAGCCACGTCAACGGTGAAGTGCTCAACGTGAACGGCGGGTCCGTGATGTGCGGTTAAGAAACGCGTCGGGCAGAAGGACCGTACGGTGGCGGCTTGGTAGGGGCGTGGCCTCCGTGCCCTGCGTCCTCGGCTCTGCGGTTAAGAAGCAGTTCAACCGCAGAGGACGCCGAGGACGCAGAGGAGAAGGATTGCCGACATAACCAACGATGAAACTCGGCCTCGACGTATTCTTCGAATCCAACCTCGATCTGCTCGATGGCGCGCGAGTCGGGCTGATCGTCAATCCGGCTTCTATCAACCCGCGATTCCAGCACGCCGCCGATCTGTTTCATCAGCACCCTCAAATCGAAATCACTGCGTTATTCGGTCCGCAACACGGGATTCGCGGCGAAACCCAGGACAACATGATCGAGTGGCTAACGTTTCGCGATAAGCGGACCGCGCGGCCCGCTTATTCACTCTATGGCGAAACGCGAAAACCTACTCCCGAGATGCTCGCGGATATCGACGTTCTCGTCTTCGACATTCAGGACGCCGGCACGCGAGTTTACACGTTCATCTACACTATGGCGCTTGCGATGGAAGCGGCGCGCGAATGCGGCAAGCGATTCATCGTGCTCGATCGGCCTAACCCGATAGGCGGCGTTCAGATCGAAGGCAACATCCTCGAACCTGAGTTTCAATCGTTCGTCGGGATGTTCCCGATTCCGATGCGTCACGGGATGACCATCGCCGAGCTGGCGTTGATGTTCAATCGCGAGTTCGGAATCGGCTGCGAGCTTGAAGTGGTCAGGATGGAAGGCTGGCGGCGCTCGATGTGGTACGAAGACACGCGGTTGCCGTGGGTGATGCCTTCGCCGAATATGCCGACCGTCGACACCGCGGTCGTCTATCCAGGCAGCGTGATGTTCGAAGGCACGAACGTGTCCGAGGGTCGCGGCACGACTCGTCCGTTTGAGATCATCGGCGCGGCCTACATCGAGCCTAACGAGTTGATCGGGGAACTGATGAAAGACAACCTGCCCGGCGTCGTCATTCGTCCGCTTCATTTCCAACCGACGTTTCACAAATTCGCCGGCGAGCTTTGCGGGGGGATTCAAATCCACGTCATCGATCGGAATACCTTCAAACCGGTTATCACCGGTGTGGCGATCATCAGCGCGATCCGCCGGCTCTATCCTGATCGTTTCGAATGGAAGCAGCCGCCTTACGAGTACGTCTACGACAAGTTGCCGTTTGATGTGATCAACGGAAGCTCGCGGCTTCGTGAACAGATTGAAGCGGGAGCGCCGGTTTCTGAGATCGAAGAAAGCTGGCGAGAGGGCCTGAAGGATTTCAACGAGCGACGTGAGCCTTATCTTTTTTATGACTAGACCAAATAGACCACGGATGACGCGGATTGAACGGATTCACGCTGATCCGCGCAGAATCCGTCGAATCCGCGTCATCCGTGGTCTATAATCTCGCATATGGAAACGCTCGACGAACTTCTTCAACGCGCCGAACAATCTCACGGGCACATGTGCGCCGGTCAAGTGCTCGGCGTGCGAATGGCGATGCTCGGTTGTCGAGCGGTCGGCGTCGAAGACCCGCTCGGAGCAGATCACAAGAGTCTGATCGTGTTTGTCGAGATTGACCGATGCGCCGCCGATGCAGTCAACACCGTGACTGGCTGCAGGTTGGGCAAGCGCACGTTGAAGTTCCTCGACTACGGCAAGCTCGCTGCGACCTTCCTCAACGTCAAAACAGGTGAAGCAGTTAGAATCGTGGCTCTCGACTCGTCACGCGAGGCCGCGGCCTGCGCGTTCCCGGAAATCGAGAACAAATACGAACGGCAGCTTCGCGCTTACAAGCTTCTTCCCGAAGAAGAGCTGTTCAAGGTTGAACGCGTACGCGTTACCCTGCCGCCACAGGATCAGCCTGGGAGGCCGGTTTCAAGGGTCCAATGTGACGAGTGCGGCGAAGGAGTAAACGATCATCGCGAAGTCTTACGCGACGGCCGGACTCTTTGTCGAGGTTGTGCGGGCCAAGCCTATTACATGAAGCTTTAGCTCGATACAAAGGATCTGCCAGTTCCTCACTTGAAAGAGCGTAGGAGAGAACCATGCCTCAGGGGATTGATATTACAGTAAATCGAACGCACCGCGGGACGATTGAAATCAACGATGAGTTTGATCGTCTAATGTGCAACCGAACGGCAGAAGGCTTTTATATCGGTCTACCCGCCAAGGTCAACCTCAGAGCGACCACGGAGCACGTAGGTTGGCATATGGTTCGCAATCTTAGGGGCGAGCTGTATATGAGACACAGAACCGATTCTCCAATCGAGGTTGGTCTCGTGCAGAACCCTGGGTTTTATATCGGAACCCCCGAGTGCTCAACGGCCACATCTCTCGTTTGGATCGGCAGCCCTCAGAGTCTGGCGCTGGTCGAAAAACTTCGGGATGGTAGGTCAGCCGACTTTCAACTTTGGCTACACGGGGAATGGTGCGCCCTAGTTGAATATGGCGCTTCATCTTCGCGGATCCCTACGGAGCCGACAGCGTTCCACGGTTGCGCTGAGATTAGCTATCCGATCGAAGTTTGGACGTACATGCTCCGAGAACTGCACATGGCTGAGAACGTCTTCGTAGAAATACCGCTGTCAATCGCTCCGCCCTCTCCATGGGACGAGGTATGGCAAGCACTCATAGAAGCAAGAGACGCTTTTGAAAGGGGCGGGTCAACTGGTTGGAAGGGTTGCGTAACCGCGGTAAGGTTGGCTCTTGAGCGGTGGCAGGGCATCGAAAAGGAAGACATGGGCCCCGGCTGGACTTCGCCGAGTCGCAACGACCGAAGCCAACGTACAAAGCGACAACGCCTTGATAACCTCCGATGGCACTTACTCCAAATCGCACACCTGGGAGCGCATAGCGCAGCGCAGGACTGGTCGAGGGACGACGCGCTTCTTCTACTATCAACGCTCTCGTCTCTTCTCGCCGAGAGAAAGCCGTAGTTGATGGCTGATCGACTGAAGCGAAGCCTTACACGACGGCCGCACGCTCTACTCTGCCTGCGCGGGGGCAGGCTACTACACGCGTCAGTGCTCCTCACTTGACCGGATTCGGCGGACTCAAATACTTAGCCAGAAACCGATAGACCTCCGCGCGCGAGTCCTTCGCCAGCTTCGTGTCCAGCCGGTTGAACGCGTGCCCGCCCGGAGCGTTCTGATAGACCTTGTACTCGAACTGCTTCCCCGCCGCTTTCAAAGCCGCGATCAAATGCTCAACCTCCAACGCATTCACGTCTTCGTCGTTGGTGTTGGTGTGAATCAACAGCGGCGTCTGGAGCTTCTCGGCGTTCCACGCAGGCGAGCGCTTCCGGTATTCGGCGACGCTCTCGTCGGCGGTCTTACCCAGATGATACGGCGCAGAGAACAAGTCGCGATAGCTCTGATTCTTGTATCCCATCCGCGCGATCAGGTCGCTCACCGGCACTCCCGCGTACGCTACCTTGTAGTCCTTCGGGTGATCGAAGATGTTCATCAACGTGATCATTCCGCCGTGACTCCATCCGATTATGCCGACTCGCTCGGGATCGATGTTCGGGTTGTTCTCGAGCATCCACCGCTTGCCCGCAAACACGTCGTCGTTCTCTAATCCACCGTAGTCGATCAACCGCCAGAACTCGCGGCCGTAGCCGGTGCTGCCGCGATAGTCGGGCGCGATCACGGCATAACCTTGCTCGACCATCTCTCGCACAATGTGAACCGCGCTCGATTCAAAGTTGCCGTGCACGCCTCCGTGCACGTAAACGAGAAGGGGCAGCTTTGCGGCGGACGCATACTTCTTAGGTATGAACGTGTACGCGGTGATGATGACCGGATTGCCCGCGCCCTGCCCGGTCGGATTGGGAATCACACGCGGAGGCGGCCCGGTGTAGCGGACTTTATCGACCACCGCGACATCGTCCAGCCCGCGCATCCACATCAAGTCGTCGATGTCCTTAGACAACGCCTGCTGAAGAAACCCGAGCGCTTCTTCGAGTGCGCGCAGCCGCTCTTGAACAGGATCAGCGGGAGGCGCGGGCGGCCGCTGCTGCGCGAACGCAGCGGGCTTGATTAGCGAGAACGACACAATCAAAAGTAGTAATGCTCTTATCGCAACTTTCAGAAGCATAGCGGCTCCTTTTCGTGAAGCTCTCGGCGCCTTCGCGATCTCACGCAAAGGCGCCAACCCGAAAAAAGCAATCGGTCGTCTTCACTGATGGTTTAATTCGCCGAGTCTCTAAGCCGGCGAGGCAGGAGTTTACTAGAGGAATCACCTCTGCGGCAAAGCAATACCCCCACACGGCAGTATGGGGACTGTTCCAGTGCAGCCTACAAACGAAAGCTGCCCGACTGCTTCCCGAATACCACCCACGGCAGTGGGTGGATTGTTCAAGTGCAGCCTACATAAGGGGCGCACCCGATATTAACGTTTTGCCCTCTCTCCCCTCGCGGCGCGAGGGGAGAGAGATAACAAAAACAGAGGGGGCGGGCCGTCTGTTGTAGGCCGCACCTGAACGATCCACCCACTGCCGTGGGTGGTATTCCCAGAGTCTTCACACGGTCTCTGAAGTGGGTGGTATTGCCGCCGCTTGCATCAGCCTCCTTGTTTAGGAGTCCTCCGGGCTCACGGCCAATCAGGAAACAGAAGGTCGATCATATCGGGCGCGTCGAACCAGTAATCGTAGAAGGCCTCATCGCATTTCTTGATTCGCTTGCCGTACTGCTTCTCGAAGTGGTTCGACCACATCGGCTGTTGTCCGTCGATGTCCGTGAAGCCGTACTCCTGCGCGAGGTCCCACGAGCTAAACACTCGGCCTGTCTTATTGAACACATTCGGATCCGAGGCGAGCGCAGCGACGGCGCGGCCTACATA
>JBGQGO010000339.1:0-6348 GCA_041497455.1 Blastocatellia bacterium
CATCGAAGCCAACAGACAAGCATCGGAAGCTGTCGAGGACGCGCACAGCAAGGCGTTTCAAGCAAGCAAGGTTGTGCAGTCGCTCTTTCCAAACTGGAGCGTGAGCGCCGAAGCTTATTCCGGCTCGCCTGCCGGGGAGATATTGAAGAGGGCTGAAGAATGGGAAGCGGACCTGATAGTTGTAGGTTCGCATGGCCGCTCTGCGCTCGGACGCTTGATCCTCGGAAGCGTTTCGCAACGAGTAGTCACCGACGCCCCCTGTTCGGTGCGTGTCGCTCGGCATCAACCCAGGGAAAAAGCATCTCCGGTAAGAATTATCATAGGAGTGGACGGATCGCCAGGATCTGAGATAGCCGTGCAAGCAGTGGCCGCGCGCGTCTGGCCAAAAGCTAGCGAAGTGCGGCTCGTTAGCTCAGTAGATCCGCTTCATATGTATGCGATGGCGCCCGAGGACAAATTCGCGTTTGTGCGGGCCATTCACCAGGCCGCTGAGACAAGGCTGAGTGCGACAGGTCTTCAAGTCGCGTCTCTGATTGAGGAGGTAGACCCAAAGCAATTCCTGATAGCCCAAGCCGAGCAATGGAACGCGGACTCGATCTTTGTAGGCGCGCGGGGACTGAGCCGGATCGGACGGTTCTTTCTCGGCAGCGTCTCAACTGCGGTCGTATCTCGTGCTCACTGTTCAGTTGAGGTTGCGCGCACTCGATAGGTTGGAGACTCGCGCTTATCCGTCAGTACAGTTGCTGAGTTAGGCGCAGGCCTTGCTCAACCATGACGCTGTGACGCCGGTCACGAGCCGTCGTGATGTCAGTCATAGCTTCCCCGATACGGGCGGTCTCATACTGCTAACAGAGAAGCATCGCTCTCCGCTGAAGTGAAAGATCAACGGACCTAGGGGTCAATAGGAGGAAACCGTCATGTTGGTTGAACTGAGTATCAACCCGCTTGGGCGTGGGGTTCATATAAGCGCCGACCTCGCCGCAATATTGAAGTTGGTAGACGACAGCGGGCTTCGCTACGTTCTGACTCCGTTCGGCACGTGCATAGAAGGCGAATGGGATGAGGTGATGCCTCTAATCAAGCGTTGTCACGATCAGGCGCGGAAGCTGTCAAGCCATGTGATGACCACCGTGCGCATCGAGGATGAACAGGGCGCGACTGACAAGTTGAGCGAGAACATTGCATCGGTAGAGCGCGCGGCCGGGCGTGAGCTTAGGCGTCTGGCCAAGGTCTGGGTGAAGCAAGGCGCTGCAACCTGAGCAAACAAGCGTACGAGGGACCTGGCCAATAACTCGGCGAAGCGTTTTCCGGAGCGCCGCCTGGAAGAGCACTGGGGCGCACGGAAAAAGGGGAGGTCGTATGTCCGGACTAAGAGAGACATTGGATGATCTGGAAACCGCGGTCGACGCCCCGACAAGGTTCAAGACCGAAGCGAACACCTGTGAACTGCGTTGCGCGGGCTGTGGCGAACTGTTCTACGTTGACGAACATACATTCAACAGAGCGCAATCGGCTCTCGAATTCGACCCGACAGATACTCCGTTTCGCTGCGATGACTGCGAAGAACAATACGGAGAGGAAGCCATGCGTTAGCGAACTCCTGGCAGACTTTGCGGGGCGCTCGCCGATGCAGGAAAAGAGTAGCTTATGGCTCATAAACAGTTGCGTTTTGGAGCGGCAGCCCGCGAAAAGATCCTGCGCGGCGCCACCGAGTTGGCCGACGCCATTCGGGTCACGCTTGGGCCTAAATCAAAGTCGGTCTTGATCGAAAAGAAGTATGGCCGGCCGATCGTGTGCAACGACGGCGTCACGATAGCAAAGGAGATCGACCTGGAGTCGCCCGAAGAGAACCTGGGCGCTCAGATGATGCGCGAGGCGGCTGAGCGAACCGGCGAAGCGGTTGGGGATGGAACGAGCACCGCCACCGTTCTGGCTCACACGATCCTGGCAGACGGAGTGCGAAACGTAGCCGCCGGCGCAAGCGCAATAGACCTGAAGCGCGGATTGGACCGGGGACTGAACATCGCCGTCGAGGCGTTGCGCTCGCTGTCGCGCCCCGTGCAAAGCCGCCGCGAAAAGGTCCAGGTCGCTACTGTGTCGGCTCATAACGAACCGTCTATCGGGGAGCTGGTAGCCGACGCTATGGAGAAGGTCGGTCCGGAGGGCGTGATCTCGGTCGAAGAGGCAAAGGCGACCGAGACAGTACTAGAGGTCGTCGAAGGAATGCAGTTTGACCGCGGGTTCCTCTCACCCTACCTCATCACTAACCCCGAGAAGATGCAGTCGGAGTTGGACGATCCTTTCATTCTGCTGTGTGAGAAAAGGATCACCAGCATGAAAGATCTGCTCCCCATACTCGAACAGGTGGCAAGAATGAGCCGCTCGCTGCTGATTGTCGCCGAAGACGTCGAGGCGGAGGCTCTCGCAACGCTGGTAGTAAACAAGCTCCGCGGGGTGCTGGCGTGCGCGGCGGTCAAGGCGCCAGGCTTTGGTGACCGCCGAAAGGCGATGCTCGAAGACATTGCAATTCTCACCGGCGGCCGAGTCATCGCCGAAGAACTGGGAATCAAGATCGAGAACATCACCATAAACGATCTAGGTCAGGCGAAGCGCGTCGTGACCGACAAGGACAACACGACGATAATCGGCGGCGCAGGCGAAAAGGCTGCAATCGAAGCCCGCTGCAACGACCTTCGCAAACAGATTACCGATGCGACGTCGGAGTACGATCGCGAGAAACTTCAAGAACGGCTCGCAAAGCTCACGGGTGGAGTTGCGGTGATTCGCGTCGGCGCTCCGTCAGAGGCTGAGATGAAGAGCCGGAAGGAAGCCTTCGAAGACGCGATCAGCGCAACCAGAGCGGCGATGGCTGAAGGCATCGTGCCCGGAGGAGGGCTGGCGCTTCTTCGCACGATCGACGCTGTCGAGCGTGAGGCGGCGAAGTGCGAAGGCGACGAACGTACTGGGCTGCTCATTCTCAAACGCGCTCTCGAAGCGCCTACCAGACAGATAGCCGAGAACTCGGCGGCCGACGGGGGCGTGGTTGTCGACCGCATGCGTTCCGGCAGCGGCAACTTTGGTTTCGACGCAGCGCGCGGCGTGTACGGCGACCTGATGGAAGCCGGCATCATTGATCCGACCAAAGTGGTTCGGATCGCGCTTGAGAACGCGGTGTCGGTAGCGAGCGTGTTGCTGCTAACCGAGGCAACGATCACCGAGGCGCCCGAGCAAAAGGCCGGCGCTTCGCACGAACTCGGACTGCCAACCGAGTAGAGTGGAGAAAAACATGCCTTGGGAGACTATCGTCAAGTCGCTGCGCGACTGGCGCGTGGTCCCGAACCTCCAAGACTACGAACAGGCGCGAAGGAGTTTTTCATGGGACGAGGCGCGACGCGAGCTTGAGGGACTTCCGGGCGGTCACGGTCTTAACATCGCCCACGAAGCAGTAGACCGTCACGCCAATGGACCCCTTCGCGACCACCTCGCGATACGGTGGCTCGGCAAGAAGGGCGAAACGCAGGATTACACTTACGCTCAGCTTAAAGCGCTTTCCAATCGATTCGCGAATGTGCTTCAGAGTCTGGACATCGGAAAAGGCGATCGGGTCTACGTTCTCGCCGGGCGCATTCCGGAACTGTACATCACCGCGATCGGAACGTTGAAGAACCGCAGCGTCTTCTGTCCACTCTTCTCCGCTTTCGGTCCCGAACCAATCAAGTCGCGAGTGATGATTGGCGAAGCCCGAGTGCTCGTCACCACGCAGTCGCTTTACGAACGAAAGGTGAAAGGCATTCGCTCTTCCCTGCCCTCGCTCGAACACGTGTTGCTGGTCGGACACGATCCGAAGCCCACAAAGGCGCCCGGCACGAAAGACTATCATCGGCTGATGACCGAAGCGGGCGATCAGTTCGCGATAGGTCGTACGGATCATGAAGACATGGCGCTACTCCACTTCACGAGTGGAACGACCGGGACTCCAAAAGGCGCCGTCCACGTTCACGAAGCAGTTGTGGCCCATCACCTCACCGGCAAGCTCGCGTTGGATTTTCATGCTGATGACGTCTTCTGGTGCACCGCCGATCCAGGTTGGGTGACCGGCACTTCTTACGGCATCATCGCGCCGCTGACCAACGGAGTCACCAGCATCGTTGACGAAGCCGACTTCGACGCGGAGCGCTGGTATCGCATTCTTCAAGATCAGAGAGTCTCGGTCTGGTACACCGCGCCTACCGCGATTCGAATGATGATGAAGGCGGGCAAAGAGGCTGTGCACAACTACGATCTCCCCGCGCTGCGATTCCTCGCAAGCGTCGGCGAGCCGCTCAATCCCGAGGCGGTGGTTTGGGGCAAGGACGCATTCGGGCTGCCGTTTCACGACAACTGGTGGCAGACCGAAACCGGCGGAATCATGATCGCGAACTTCGCTTCGATGGACATTAAGCCCGGCTCGATGGGGCGTGCGCTGCCGGGCATCGAAGCCGCAATCGTACGCAAGACGGAAGACGGGCGCATCGAACCGATCGCCGAGCCAGACGTTCAGGGTGAGCTCGCGTTGCGCCCGGGCTGGCCTTCGATGTTTCGCGCTTACATGAACGAGCCCGCGCGCTACAAGAAGTGCTTCGCGGATGGCTTCTACTTAACCGGCGATTTGGCGAGACGAGATGGCGACGGCTACTTCTGGTTCGTCGGCCGCAAAGATGACTTGATCAAAACGTCGGGGCACTTTGTCGGTCCCTTCGAGGTTGAAAGCATTCTGATGGAGCACGCGGCCGTAGCCGAAGCGGGCGTCATTGGGAAGCCAGATCCTGTTGCGATGGAAGTCGTGAAGGCGTTCGTCATTCTGCATGACGGATACAAGCCCAGCGAGTCGCTCCGTCGCGAGTTGTTGGCTTTTGCTCGCACACGGCTAGGCGCGGTGGTCGCGCCAAAGGAGATCGAGTTTGCTGCCACTCTGCCTCACACACGAAGCGGAAAAATCATGCGACGTTTGATCAAGGCTCGCGAGATGGGGCTTCCCGAAGGCGACACCTCGACGCTTGAGACCGGCTCGACTTGAACGCCTCGGAGATCAGTGATGATTGAAACAGTGAACGCGGAAGTTGCGGCCCGGCTTGAAGAGGTCGCCCGAATACTCAACGAACAAGGCGCGAACCGCTTTCGGGTCGAGGCCTACCATCGCGCAGCCACGACAATCAGGCGGCTTGCGCGCCCGGTGAGCGAAATTGTCCGCGCCGAAGGCATCGAAGGGCTCAGACAACTGCCGGGAATCGGTGAAAGCCTGGCGCGCGCGATCTACCAAACAGTGATCAGCGGCAGGCTGCCGATGCTCGAGCGGCTGCGCGGCGAAGCTGATCCCGTTGAATTGTTGGCCTCGGCTCCCGGAATCGGGAGGGTGTTTGCAAGACGGCTCCACGAAGAACTGGGCATTGATACTCTCGAAGAGCTGGAGACCGCAGCTCATGATGGACGGCTCGCCGACATCGCAGGCCTTGGCGAGAAGCGCATCGCGGGAATACGAGACTCGCTGGCGAGTCGACTGGGCCGAGTTCGAGACCGCGCCGCCGGACTAGAGCTTGATCAGCCCCCGGTGAGCGAGATCTTTGACGTCGATCGCGAGTATCGCGAGCAAGCCGCGAAAGGCTTGCTCCGCACGATCGCGCCTCGGCGATTCAACCCCGAGCACAAGGCGTGGCTGCCGGTGCTGCACACGCATCGCGGAAAGCGGCACTACACCGCGCTGTTCTCGAACACCGCGCACGCTCACGCGATGGGAAAGACTCGAGACTGGGTGGTCCTATATTACGACGGTGGCCGAGGCGAGCGGCAGTGCACTCTGATCACTGCACAGCGAGGCCCGCTCGAAGGAGAGCGGATCGTGCGCGGCCGCGAGAGCGAGTGCTTTGACTATTACTTCAAACTACCTCCGAGCCTAGCCGAGCGATCTCGTACAGCCGAAGCTCACCAGATGTGAAAACCAATGAACGCAGTCACGGAACAAATTGAATACCCGGCCGTCGAGCGCAGCCACGCCCTGATGCTGCTTCGGGAGATGTTACGCATCCGCCGTTTCGAGGAGAAAGCAGCGGAGATGTACAGCCTCGGAAAGATTCGCGGCTTCCTTCACCTGTATATCGGCGAAGAAGCGGTCGCGGTGGGAGCGATGCAGACGCTCACTCCGGAGGACAACATCGTCGCCACGTATCGAGAGCACGGCCACGCGCTCGCGCGCGGGATTCCGATGGGCTCATTGATGGCCGAGATGTACGGCAAGGCGACCGGCTGCAGTCGGGGGCACGGTGGCTCGATGCACTTCTTCGATAAGCCGCGGCGTTTCTTCGGCGGGTACGC
>JBGQGO010000340.1:0-6284 GCA_041497455.1 Blastocatellia bacterium
AATGCCAGTCCGCAGTCAGGCCCCTTGTATACTATCTCCCAGGTCTTCGCTTGCGAGCGGACGCGGTCCAACTGCCGCACGCACTTGTCCTGTCCCAAATGACTCCAGAGTATCCAGACGCGTGCCCCAGCTTTTGGGGTCTCGGTTTCAGACCCAAAGACCACTTGCTCAACCGGCAGCGATTCAGGCAAGGCTCTCACCTGAGCGACCGAACACGGGTGTACCCAGACTGTATTCGCAGTGTCCCGCGCGATCAGCGAAAGCACCGGCCGAAGATTCTCCGCTGGCTCGGCGTGAACAAACCTCCAGTAGTTCCTCCCGCCGTAGACGATCGCGATGGCACTGAACAACAGAATCGCAGCGGCACCCGCGCGCTGCTTCACCCGACTCAATATCCACAACGCTCCCTCTATCGCAAGAATCTGAGTGTGAATCTGAACGAACAGAACAACCCTTCCCGCGCAGAGCGGAAAGTAGAACAGCGCGCTTGCCAGAATGACGCCGCCCAGCAGGAACAATGACCCAAAAGAACGCGAGCCCCACGCGGCGTCATTCTCACTGACCGCCGGGTTCTTCCGGCCAGTCAAGACGCGGTAAACACCCAACACCTGTAGCGGAGCGACGAACGCGGTCATCAGTGGCATTTGTCCGTGCCACCCCCACAAGAACTTGGCCAATAATCGCAGCGTGCCTGAAAAGCTGTGCTGCGCTCCGAGGATACAACTGTCCCAGTATCCGATGTAGGCAGCCAGCTTCAGATTGAACCGATAGTCCGTCGCCCAAATGCCAACGAGCCCGAGCAGTGCGAGTCCCGCCAGCACCGATAACGCGGAAATCGAAAGACGCCAGCGTCCCCCTCGCGCCCTGTTCACGTACCATCCAAGAACACGAGCACCCAGAACCAGTGGATAGGTATAAGACAATACTAAGGGCGCGGTAAGAAAGACGAGCGCCGTTTTGCGCTTGCCCTCGGTCAGAGCCTCATCGAAGAATCTGTCCGAGAGCAGAAACGGGATCAGCGCCAGCATCACATCAAACGTGTATTGCTTGAGTTGAATCGCTTGATCCAGCCAATACTCCGCTCCCAACAGCAATCCTCCGGCGAGCAGGCTGACGACAAGAATTCCTCCTGTCCTCTTAGCCAACACGCGGGCCCAGAACAAGGTTGCGATTACAAAACTGAGGAACGGCAACAGCCGCAATACCCAGATGTCGTAGCCGGCGGCCTGTCGCAGCAAGGCGATGCACGATAGATAGAGGCGCGGGAAATACTGGCTGTACTCGAGCTGAGCAAAGATCATGCGAGGTGACGGACTGCGAAGCGAAACGGCGACGAACGCCTCATCGAGCCAGAATGAAGGCTGATGAGCGTAGCGCACTGCGCCTGCGATGAGGAGCGCGGCGGCGGCAAGCAGGATTGCCCAGTCTCCGGATCTGAGCTGTCGGATCGTCATCAACGCTACACGTTTCTCCGCGCTGGCTTCCGACCCAGCTCCAAATCAACTTTCAGCGAGCGCCATCTGCCCAGTGATTTCTTCGAGATCCTTCTCTTCCGCTCTCCACTCTGCATTGCGGAAAGCGCCTTCCCACCTGGCGACCACCACAGTAGCAAGGCAGTTGCCAACTACGTTCACCGAAGTGCGCGCCATGTCCATCAGTTCGTCCACGCCCAATATTATGATCACGCCTTCAGCGGGAAGGTGGAACGAGTTCAAGGTGCCCAGCAGTATCACCAGTGCTGCTCGCGGCACTCCGGCGACCCCCTTCGACGTGAGCATAAGCGTGAACACCATCGTGAGCTGTTGCCACCACGACAAGTGAATGCCCGCCGCTTGCGCTACGAAGATCGAAGCGAGCGACAGATACACCGTCGTTCCATCGAGGTTGAAACTGTAGCCCGTTGGCAATACGAAGCCGACTATTCGGCGCGGCACACCCAGGCGCTGCATGTTCTCCATCGCGCGCGGCAGAGCCGATTCGGACGACGTTGTCGCGAACGCAATCGTCGCGGGAGTCCTTACCGCCTGTAAGAACTCCTTTATCGGAACGCGGAATATCAGCGCGACCGGGCCGAACACAAAAAGCAAAAGGACGCCGAGCGCGCCGTAAAGCGTTCCTACCAGCATGCCCAGATTCTGAAGCACGCCCAGTCCGCTGTGACCTACCGTATTCGCCATAGCCGCGCCCACGCCAATCGGTGCGAATTTCATGACGAACTCGGTGAACCGGAACATGATGTCGGCAAGCGATTCGCACCATCTGACGACCGCCGCGGCTTTGGCGCCGATGCTTGTGACCGCCAGCGCGAACAACACTGAAAAGACCACGATCTGAAGCACGTCTCCCTCAGCCATCGCCTTCAGAATCGAAGTGGGTGAGAGATGCGCGATTATGTCGCCGAACGTTTGCAGCGGGGCTGGAGGATCGGGCGCCGTGAGCCCCTTCGCTACAGCTTGCGCAGCATCGGAAGACTTCTGCGCGGCGGCGGCGGCTTCAGCCACAGCGCGGGCGCCGGCTTCCGGATTCGCGCCTCCCTGGGCGGCGGCCGCATACTCGCTGGCGCGTTTCGATGATTCGGCCGCCTCGCTCGCTAACGCATTGGCGCGTCCGGCTAGCACCGCTTTGTCTTCGGGCTTTGCGATGCCGGCAAGCGAAACGCCAACGCCGGGCTTTGTTATGTTCACCGCAGCCAGTCCGATGAACAAGGCGAAGGTGGTCACGATCTCGAAATAGATAAGCGCCTTGGCGCCCATGCGGCCGACCTGTTTTATATCGCCCGTGCCTGCGATGCCGATGACCAGAGTTGAAAATATGAGCGGCGCGATTATCGACTTGATCAGGTTCAGAAACAGCAGCGACAGCGGCCTGACTGCCGTTCCCCACTCGGGCTTGAGATAGCCGAGCGCTATGCCCAGCACAAGCCCGATCATGATCTTCCAGGTGAGTGAGATCTTAGGTAAGCGCGCTTTCATTGTTTGAGTCCCGTTGAAATCGGCGTCGCCGATCAGATGAGTCACCGCCTCGTGCGAGTGGCCCAAGGCTTATAGCACACGGCTCGCGGGCTAAGCAATTGGTCATATAGGACGAATAGGCCCTATTGCTTCCTGCTCCTTGACCTCGATTGATAGAGCCGCTCTGTAAAGCCACCCTCCTTGAGGAAAGCCTGTTCAAGCTGCCGCAGTTGTTGGTCCAGAAGGTAGTTAGTCTGATGGATGAGGCACACCAATGTGTTGGCGGCTACTTCTGGTGGGGATTCTTCTATGTAGGACCTATAGGTCAAATAGGACCTATTCTTTTCATAAGCCAGGCGGCGCACCGCTTGGGCGGTAGGATGGTTCTTGCCCCACAGCGTCAAGCCGCGCTGCCGTAGGAAGTCCTCGTAGTCCAGCAAGAGTTCTTCGAGGCTGGCGCGTGCGACACCGACCAGTTTCAACTCGAATTTCTTCGAGGTTCCGGAGGCCTGGCTTCCCTCAGCAATGTTCTGTCGTCCGCTGCGCGCGGCCTGCACCATCTGGTCGTGCGTCCGCGAGCGCCTGTCGATGAACCGATCGCAAAACTTAACCGTGGCGTCATAGACCAGCTCGGCGTGCTGGAAGGATTTTAGTTGACGATAGCCGCCGTGGGCGGGGATGAGTTTGTCTTGGTTCATAGTAGCAATGCTCCAAATAGGTCCAATAGGTCCTATTCCTATTCCCCGTCTTCACAACAACCGGTTCTCCTGAAAGCTGAAGTACCCATTCTTCCCAACGATGATGTGGTCCAAGACTCTGATCTCGACTGTGCGAGCGGCTTCAATGACCGACCGAGTCAGGTGCTTGTCTTCCTGCGAAGGGTCGGGGTCGCCGCTCGGATGGTTGTGGCTCAGGATCAACCCCGCTGCTTTGTGAGTCAGCGCGGCTTTGATTATTTGGCGAGGATAGACTATCGCTCGGTCGACGGTGCCCTCTTGCAAGACCTCGTGGTCGATTACCCGGTTCTTGACGTTCAAGTAGATCACCATGAACGCTTCGTGTGGAAGCCCCGCAAGCTTCACTCGCGCGAAATCAACTACCGCGCCCGGAGACGACAGTACGTCTTTGCCCTCCATTCGCTCTTCCAGATAAGCGGCGAACAGCTCTTTGACCAGCCGAATCAAGATCGCGGACGTGCCGCCGACGCCGTGAACCGATTCCAGTTCGTTTTGACTGGCATCGAGCACTCCGTTGAGACTGCCAAACCGCTTCATCAGAGCTTTGGCCACGGGTTTGACGTCAAGCCTCGGGATCGCGTAGGTCAAAAGCAGCTCGAGCGATTCGTAGTCGTGAAGTGCTTCGGCGCCCGCTTTCAGAAACTTCTCGCGGAGCCGTTTGCGGTGTTCCAGGTAGTCGGGCTTGTATTCCATCTGACAGCTTCTCCGCTGCCCAAACCGTATGATTACCCAGGAACGGCGGTCCCAGCGATTATACACTCGCTGATACTTTGAGCAATCCCAGGTCGAGCGAGTCTCTTTCGCTCCCAAAGGTTGACGCCAGCCGTCCATCGCAATAGCATAACGGTTCTTCCATGACGCACAGGTATAAGGCTAACGCTCGAACTCACACGGAGGAAGAAATGTTGAAAAGATACACTGCTATTCTGCTAACGGCCTTGATCTCGCTGGCCTCAGGCGCGGCGGTCAGCGCGCAGGGACCTCAAGAGAAGTTTGATCAAGCAGCGATCGACAAGATCAAAGAAGAAGGGATGAAACATTCCCAGGTCATGGACACGCTGAGTTATCTCACAGACGTCCCGGGCGCGCGGCTCACGGGGTCGCCGGGCCTCAAAGCGGCACAGGAGTGGGCCAAACAGAAGCTCGCCGAGTGGGGCTTGCAGAACGCGCATCTCGAAGCGTGGGGTCCATTCGGACGAGGCTGGTCGCTTGAAGGTTTCTCGGCCAACCTGATCAAACCAAACTACGCGCCGCTGATCGCATATCCGAAGGCATGGTCGCCGAGCACCAGCGGCGTGCTGCGCGCGCAGCCCGTGTACTTCGACGCGAAAACCGAAGCCGACCTCGACAAGTACAAAGGCAAGCTCAAAGGCGCGATCGTTCTGTTGAGCGCGCCTCGCGAAGTGAAGGCCCAATTCGAGCCGCTCGGCAAACGTCAAAGCGACGAGGAGCTTCTTCGGCTGGCGGACGCAGACCCCCCGGGAGCCGGTGGTCAAGGCGGTCAGGGACGATTCCGGCAGACAGATGAACAGCGCGCGGCGCAAGCGCTTCAAACCAAGAAATGGCTCATGCTCCAGAATGAAGGGGCGGCGCTGGTGCTCGAACCGGGACGCGGCGATGGCGGAACGTTGTTCGTTCAGTCGGCGACTCTTGCGTACCCCGGCGACGTCCCTCGGGACAAACAGAAGACCGTTCGCGACAAGGACGCGCCGCCGATCGTCCCTCAAGTCGTCATAGCTGTCGAACACTACAACCGTTTGGTCCGGATGATCCAGCGCGGTGCGCCCGTTCAGCTCGAGTTCAATGTCTCGTCCAAGTACTATGACCAGGACCTGATGAGCGCGAACGTGATTGCCGAGATTCCCGGAACGGATCTCAAAGATGAGATCGTGATGCTAGGCGCGCACTTCGATTCGTGGCACAGTGGCACGGGCGCTACCGACAACGCGGCAGGCTCGGCCGTGTGCATGGAAGCGCTGCGGATACTTCAGACGCTTGGCTTGAAGCCGCGCCGCACGATTCGCATCGGACTGTGGAGCGGCGAAGAGCAAGGACTGCTCGGCTCGCGCGCTTATGTATCCGAGCATTTTGCCAAGCGCCTCGGTCCCGAGCCTCGATTCGGCGGCGGTCCCCCGGCGGCGGGCGCGACTCCCGAGCCGCAAACGCCTCCGCAGTTCGAGATCAAAGCCGAACACGAGAAGTTCGCCGGCTATTTCAATCTCGACAACGGCACCGGCAAGATTCGCGGAATCTACCTGCAAGGCAACGACGAAGTGCGCCCGATATTCAGAGCGTGGTTTGGCCCGTTCAAGGAGATGGTCGGCACTTCGAAGAACAACGCCGCGACGATCTCGATCTCGAATACCGGCGGTACCGATCACCAGTCGTTCGACGGAGTGGGATTGCCGGGCTTCCAGTTCATACAGGACCAGATCGAGTACGACACCAGAACTCACCACTCGAATATGGACGTGTATGATCGCATCCAGGAAGAGGACTTGAAGCAAGCGGCTACGATCATGGCCGCGTTTGTGTACAACACCGCGATGCGCGATAAGAAGCTGCCGCGCAAAGCGATGCCCGGCCAGCCGGTCGC
>JBGQGO010000341.1:0-6271 GCA_041497455.1 Blastocatellia bacterium
GAAGTGATAAGCGGGTTCGGCAAAAAGTTCGTAGCGCTCGACTTCAATCGAATCGTCAATGTGCTTGCTCATCTTCCACCTCCTTTCATCGACTGCGCGGCCTTGCGGATGGCAGTCACGATTCGAGGATAGGTTCCGCAGCGGCAGACGTTGCCTTCCATGAATCGCACGACCTCCTGCTCGCTGGGATTCGGGTTCTTGCTGAGCAGCGCGACGCTGGACATGATCATTCCGGGAGTGCAGTAGCCGCATTGAAGCGCATCAGCTTCGAGGAACGCTTCCTGAAGCGGATGCAAGCGGCCGTTCTTCTCGATGCCCTCGATCGTGATGATCTTCTTTCCAGCAGCAGCGCCGAGCTTCGTGACGCACGAGCGAGTCGCTTGCCCATCAATGAGCACCGTACACGCGCCACACTGGCCCTCGCCGCAACCGTACTTGCTGCCGGTCAGGTCCAGGTCATCTCGCAAGACGCTGAGCAAGCTTCGATCGGCGTCAGCGTCGATTCTGAGCCTGGTTCCGTTGACGTGAAGTTCTGAGATTCTTTGCATAAGGCTTCCTCACGCGGGGATCTGTTCAAGTGGGGTTCTCGTACCCGGCACAAAGATAAGCCCGCCGGCTATCATTTGGAAACCGCACGATAATGACGGTGGAAGCGACGAGCGTAACCTCGGCCAACTTTCGTGAGCCAAACTTGCGCATCAGGGTGGCGCAACTCAAGGCGGTCATGGGCGACAATCTCATCACGATCCATCTCATAGTCACCGGTTTCAATGTCGATGACTACGAACTTGCCATCGTCCTCGTGAGTAACGTGAGGTTTGATGTCTCGATCGTAAATCTCATCGCCGCGCCGCGCAAACTCTTCTTTGCTGTAGCGTGGAGTTAGTATCCTCATATTGGAATCCATATGTGAAACGTTCGCTGCTTCGGGGTCAATAGTGCTGTTCGAGGTTGGTCGTTGTCAATGGACAGGATGGTTTGACTCTTCGAGATGGCTAAGCAGTTACTGACGCTGACGCAGGAGACTCAGGTTAACAACTCAATTGCTACGGCGCCACCGGTCACAACCTCAACCGTCAACTCATAACCCTCGAGCATTCCCATTCCTACGAGAGGGTCAGTGTCGGCTTCGTCGACCTCCACACGTCGCGGCTCCCCGTCCCAAATGACAGTCGCTTCGTAAACATCGAAGATGATTTCGCTGCCGTCTGCTAGGACCGCACGCCCGCGCCTGTGGAACCGAAAACCAAGCTCGGAAATAACCGCGCGAGATAGGCTAATGTAGCCGTCGAAGCCAGTGTCCACGACAGCGGCAACCTCAATCTGCCCTTCTGGCCCACGCACGGCAAGGGCAATGACTGCTTCGCGCACACTATTGACGCCGCCAACGATCATGCAGACACCGGACGGTAGCGTGGGCCAAAACGGCGTGCGTAGCGTGAGCCCACTCTGGTGAACCATACCTGCGCGTCAGGGTGGCGCAACACAAGGCGGTCATGGGCGACAAGCTCATTCCAATCCATCTCATAGTCGCCTG
This sequence comes from Blastocatellia bacterium, assembly GCA_041497455.1. Classification (GTDB taxonomy): domain Bacteria; phylum Acidobacteriota; class Blastocatellia; order UBA7656; family UBA7656; genus Onstottus_A. The sequence goes on from JBGQGO010000341.1 coordinate 1,538, forward strand.
TTTCAATGTCGATGAGTACGAACTTGCCTTTGTCTCCCTGAATAACGTGAGGTTGGATAACGCGATCGTAAATCTCATCGCCGCGCCGCGCAAACTCTTCTTTGCTGTAGCGTGGGGTTAGTACTTCCATATCGGCTCCATATGAAAATGCGTTTGCTGCTTCGGGATCAATAGTGCTGTTCGAGGTCGGTCGTTGTCAATGGATAGGATAGTTGGCAAATCCTCGAACGAGGACTGTGCCTATGCTAAACTTTGCGCTCGGAGGAACCACAATGGACACCCCACTGATGATGGATGTAAATCCAGACGAGGCAGCAAAGATCGAGGCAGCTATCGATGAATGCTTCGCGGCCATGAAGCTTGCAAACACTAAGATGGCAAGCGACCAGGGCGAGATTGAACGGCTTAAGGCAGAGACTCGCGCGATGCTTACTCAGTTAAAGGCGGCATAGGGTATGTTCAGGCGACTCTTCGAAGTGGCTAAGCGGTTAGCGAGGAGATAGGACTTCCATAACGAACGCCTTGGAGAAGCTGGCATTATTAGAAGAGTACGCGGTGACACGAATGCAATAGTTGCCCGGCCTTTTCGGCGCTGTGGCGAGGATGTGAACTTGCTCTCCCTTCTCGTGCCGCGAGACCTTCAAACCTTTGGCCTTGAAGTATCGCATACCACCAACTCCGGCCTTCACCTCTGTGTCTAGATGTTCTTGTACTGACCCGTATCGCAACTCGCGTAACTCAAACTCCGCAGGAAAGTTGCAATAGACTGTGAGGTCAACAGCAATTGGGCTCGCATACCAATGACCAATGTTAAGAAGCTCGAACACATGAGTTGATTCTGTGCCGCACTGTAGGCAGTTGGGCGATAACATTTGCACTGTGATGTTGGGCCGAGCTGTCTGGGCGAGAGCGGCGTAGGCAAGAAAGAGCACGCAAACGGTTGTGGTCACCGTAAAGACTAGGCTGACTAACGCGATCTTATCACCCGTACTCACTTCGGTGCCTCAATATATCAAGCAGTCAACTTGTTGAACTTCACGACTTCAGGATACCTCTCGATTGCGCTCCTGAATTGCGCTTCAAAATCCGCTCGACCGGTCAGGTACCAAGCCGCGGCTGGCCTGATGAGAGAGTGTGCCAGACGAATGCTCTCAAGGGATGCATCCAGAGTCGCCTCTCGAATTAGGCCGCTAACGTCAAGTATCAAGTCAAAGCACGAGAGATCAGTTCCAATTTCGATCCCATATAGCCTTCGGCAGAGTCCAATCGTATCGTTGTCTTTTTCATTGATCTTCTCGTGATACTCTTCTGGCCTCAAATGACCGCGCCCACGGTGTGATACGACTGATTTCAAAACGCGGGAGTTAAGGTCCGACTCAAGCCAGATACATAAAGCAGGCCGCTTATGTCGCCAGGGTAGGGTGCTCGTATCGAATATGTAGCCCTGCCCAATTGATTCTATGCGAAGAAGTTCAGAATCAATGCGAGCGTACCCATCCTCTGCCTTGAGTCTTCGGGCTTCCGGCGTTACCCAGAAGTCCTTTTGTTGAATCGGTGATATGCCCGCGAAGTTTAACAGAATCTGCGAACCAGAGACGTACGTGAGTCCAAACTCACCAGCCAAGAGATGGCTATGCGTTGACTTGCCGGAAGCCGTCAAGCCGGAAATACAAACGCTTCCGTTGTATTGCAGGATGGACATCTTACTTGTCATCATCTCCTTGCCTTGCGCATTAATTATCACAACTTGCGGACCTTCGCAATTAAGACGTTGTTTTTCACGCTCTCTCTGCCAATACCGGAGCGTGTCAGTGACGTGACTTGAGACAATGACCAGATAGCCGGCGCATCGCGAGTCGTGGGTCCGCAGTCGGGTTTCACGCGCGGCCCAGTGCCGGAGGTCAGCCCAAGCAAACTCGAAAAAAAGGTAGCGGCTTCAGTTTGAATCAAACGAATGCGTCGTTTGGAGTGCCACTGGGCTATCACAGGAAGCACTGACGATAGATACCACATTGAACCTCTCAAGGAGGATCTCCGCGTCCGGCGCAAAAAAATAGTTGTAGACACCCCTCCGTTAAATCTGATAAATTCCAAGGCTTACAAGCCCAACGGTTTTCGAGGCATGAGCATGAGTTCCGGCAGGGAAGGCGCTTAGATGAAGAACATCACACTGGATGAGGTCATTCAGACCTATGGTGTGGAGAACTGGGGAGCAGGATACTTTGAGGTAAACCGAAAAGGGCATCTAGCTGTGCGCCCTGCCGAGGGAGACCCCAGGTCCGTAGACGTAAAGGAACTCATAGACGACCTCGTCGATGGGCGCCGGCTCCAGCTTCCCATACTCCTTCGCTTCCCGCAGATTCTAACCAACCAGCTCAAGAAAGTTCAGCGCTCGTTCCAGGATGCATCGCGCGAATTCAGCTATTCGGGCGGGCACTTCGGGGTGTTTCCGATGAAGGTCAATCCTCGCCGCGAAGTAGTCGAAGAGTTTCTGCGTGAAGGCAGCAAGTACAACTTCGGCGTCGAGTGCGGCTCGAAAGCGGAGCTATACGCCGCGCTTTCGCTCGATCAAACACCCGAGTCGCTCCTGGTTTGCAACGGTTTCAAGGACGAATCGTTCATTAACCTCGCGCTGCTCGGGGTTCAAACAGGGAAGCGCGTCATAATAGTCGTCGAAAAGCTCAACGAGCTGAAGATGATCATCCGCCGCTCGCAAGAGACTGGCGTTCGGCCGGGCATTGGCATTCGCGCGAAGCTCTATTCGAAGGGCTCGGGCAAGTGGGCTTCGTCGGGCGGCGAGTCGGCGAAGTTCGGCCTTACCCCTTCGGAGATGCTCGAATGCATCCGGCTGCTCCGCGAGTTTCAGATGACCGACCTGCTAAAACTTTTGCACTTTCACATCGGCTCGCAGATCACCGACATCAAGCGCGTCAAAGCGGCTATGAAAGAGGCCGCCAGGGTCTATGCCAAGATTCGCCAGATGCGCATCGACGTCGAGTTCCTCGACATAGGCGGTGGCATGGGCGTTGACTACGATGGATCGAAGACTACCTTCGAATCGTCAGTCAACTACACTATTCAAGAGTTCGCCAACGACGTGATCTACACCATCAAGTCAGTCTGCGATGATGAGAACGTGCCCGAGCCAAACCTGGTGACGGAAAGCGGGCGGGTGATGGCTGCTTATCACGCGGTGTTAATCACGTCCATTCGCGACGAGATTGAGACCTTCGCCGACGATCAACCCGAGGTCAGCGTCGATGAAGACGACCCACAAGTGATCGTCGAGCTGAAGGCGCTGTACGACGACATCAACGCGAAGAACTACCGCGAGTACTATCACGACGCGCTCGACCACAAAGACGAGTTGCACACGCAGTTCAACCTTGGGTTGATCAGCCTCGAGGATCGAGCGAAAGGTGAAGTGCTGTTCTGGGAGGTTTGCGCGCGCGCGTCGAAGTTCGCTCAGACGACCAAGGTGCAGGAAGAAGAGTTCGATGGTCTGAAGAAGATTCTCGCGTCGAAGTACCTGTGCAACTTCTCGGTGTTTCGCTCGCTGCCGGATCACTGGGCGATAGACCAACTCTTCCCGATCATGCCGATTCACAGGTTGAATGAGCAGCCTACGGACTACGCCACCTTCGTGGACCTCACGTGCGATTCGGACGGCCACATAGACAAGTTCGTCGACTTGAAAGACGTGAAAGAAGTGCTCGAGTTGCACCCGTTCACCGGCGATCCGTACTACATCGCGATCTTCCTGGTTGGGGCTTATCAAGAGGTGATGGGCAGCAATCACAATCTGTTCGGCCGGCCGAATGAAGCCCACGTCATAATCGACACCGAAGGCCGCTACCACATCAAGAAGATCGTACAGGGAAGCCGCGTCGGCGACATGCTCACCGCAGCGCGCTACGACAAGGGCCAGGCGTGGGAAAGCATGCAGCGAATGATAGGCACTCGCGTCGCCGGCGGGTTCTTGAGCGAGGAAGAAGCCGGCTCGCTCATGAAACAATATGAATCCGACATCAATCGGTACACATATCTCGAATAGTTGTCCGTAGTCAGTAGTCAGTAGTCAGTTGCGCGGATGAGAATATTTCCGTTTGCGGCTACTACGGACTACGGACTACGGACTAAGGACTAAACAGCAATGATGAGAAAGCAAAAAAGCTCAAAGTACTTGACGATGCCTACTCGCCCGATTCAGATCGATCGTGACCGTTCGGTCGCGGGCATTCTCCAGAAGATGGAAGGCGCGGGTTTTCAGGCGCGAGCGCTGGCCGATGCGCATAATCTTTGGCTGGAGATGCTCGAGGACAACTCGACGGTTCTAATGGGGCTCAGCGGCGCGCTTGTTGCAGCCGGAATGCGCCGTCTAATTTCCTACTTGATCAAGAACCACTTCGTCGACGTAGTCGTGTCGACCGGGGCAAACCTTTTCCACGATCTGCACGAGACGTTGGGCCGCTACCACTACCAGGCGCCGCTCGGCGTGACCGACGACGAGCTTCAAGAGGCCCAGGTCGGGCGGTTCTACGACACGCTGGCTAGCGAGCATGAGTACCGAGAAGCCGATGAGTGGGTGGGCAACTTCGCTAACACCGTGGATCATTCGCGTCCTTATTCTACGCGCGAGTTTCTGCACCTGTTGGGCCGCGAGCTTGCCGAAATCGCGACCGAAGACGGCATACTTACATCAGCTTACAAAGCGAAGGTCCCGGTCTTTTGTCC
>JBGQGO010000342.1:0-6270 GCA_041497455.1 Blastocatellia bacterium
ATAAACAAGCTCAGCGGTCACTACATCGTATGCGGGGCCGGGCGCGTAGGCGCGGGCGTCATTCGGGACATCTCGCGCAGCGGGCACGATCTGGTCGTCATCGAAGGCGACGAATCGATCGCCGACCGGCTGCTCGCGCAAGGCCAATTGGTGTTGATGGGCGACGCCACCAACGAAGACGTGCTCAAGGCCGCAGGCATCGAACGCGCGCGCGGCATCGTCTGCGCGGTCTCATCCGACCCGGACAACCTCTATATTACGCTGACCGCGCGCGACCTGAACAAAGAATTGAGAATCATCTCTCGCGCCAACGACGAGGCCGCGGTTGGGCGGCTCCTAAAGGCGGGAGCAAACAAAGTGGTATCGCCCGCCCTAACCGGATCGACCAAGATGGCCCAGATGCTGCTTCGTCCGGCGGTCGCTGACTTCATCGAATTGGCGACGATGACTGAACGGCTCGAGCTCGAAATAGAGCAAGTAGAAATCGGACAGGACTCTCCCTTCATTGGCCGCGCGCTCAAAGACACCGGCATTCGTTCGGAACACGGGGTCATCGTCATCGCCATCAGGCGCGCGGATGGCGCTATGATTTTCAACCCCTTCGCCGACACAGTAATCGAGGAAAAAGATGCGCTGGTCGCTCTGGGAAGCCACAGCAGCCTCGAAACGCTCGAACAGATGGCCAACCCCGGCAGCACCTCGGGTGTGATAAAGCACCATCGCCACTAACGTGACACGCGGCGTCAGCATTGTGATCCCGACCTGGAACGGGCTTGACCTGCTCAAGCGGTTCCTGCCCACCGTCATCGAAGCAGCAATCCAATACGCCAAACAGACCGGTGCTCCCACTCAGATCGTCATTGTTGATGATGGCGGTGTCGATGACAGCGTCGAGTGGTTGCGCGGCCAGGGATTTGTTGAAGCTGGAGAAGGGGAGACGGGGAGACGGGGCGAGGGGGAGAGCAGGGGAGCGGGGGAGCCGAGGGGCAGGGGAGCGGAGGGGCTGAGGAGCAGGGGAGCGGAGAAGCCGAGGGGCGCGGGCGATGATCGGAACGGTGCAGCACGGATCATTAACTCTGAAAGCGACGCTTCAGGCCACCACAAGCCAACGCCGAGTCTGAAGCTCATCAGAAATGAAATCAATCGTGGGTTTGGAGAAGCGTGCAATCGCGGGGTCGAGGCCGCCGGCTACCCGCTTGTGTTCTTGCTCAACAATGATGTTGAGGTCGATGTGAATTCGATCGCGCCGCTGGTCGAGAACTTCGCTGACCCGTCAGTGTTTGCTGCGCACTGCCGCGTCTTCGAGCTGAGTTCCGGACAAGAATGTGGGACCGGCAAGCTTGGGAGCTTCGCACGCGGGTTCATAAGAGTGCACAGAAGCTACGTTCCCAGTAGCGTGAACGTTGAACGACAAGCAGGGCAGGGAAGCCACGCGCCGCTCTACTCGATGTTCGCCGGCGGCGGGTCGGCGATGTTCGACCGGGAGAAGTTTATCGAGATCGGCGGCTTCGAGCGGTTGCTCTCACCGTTCTATTGGGAGGACGTCGAGCTTAGCTATCGAGCGTGGAAACGCGGCTACACAGTCTTGTATGAGCCGCGCTCAGTGACTCGCCACCGCGTCTCGTCTACCATAAGCAAGCTCGATCAGCGCGCGGTGCGCAAAGTCGAGCAGCGGAACCGGCTGATCTATCATTGGATTCACCTTCACGAGCGTTCGATGATGGTGTCTCACGTCCTTTGGGTGTTGCTGCTGGCGGTGACGGCCCCGTTGAGACTCGAGCCCGCGTTCATTTCGTCCTGCATTGCTGCGCTCAAGCGATTGCCAGAGATCCACAAACGAAGACTTGAAGAAAAACGAGCCGCGCGGCGGAGCGACCGGGATGTGTTTGACATCTTCGAGTCGCTGGAGAGGCGGGTGGACGTTTTTGCCTATGACGACTCCTCCGAGTTGGAGGAGACAGGCCTGGGGCCGTCGCATTGAAGATGGGTATCCGTGCGAATCTGTCGAATCCGTCTCATCCGTGGTCTATTCCCGAACCCATAGACCACGGATGAGACGGATTCGACGGATTCGCACGGATTTCTTACCGAATTGATCGCGAGCGAAATGCCCGATACAAGTCACCAGCAGGAATTCTTGCAACCAGCCTATGTGCGCCGACCTGCTCTTCAATCAGACGGCGCGCGCGGCCAAAGTCAGAGTTGCACCTTTGCCAAACGCGCTCATCGCGCCGTCGAACGGCTTAACGAACGGAACCGAAAGATAGAACAACACATGGTTGAAGGCGCTTGAATTGTTCGTGACCAACTTTGCTTTGAGGCTCTGCCTGAGCGCGTGCGAGTTGTGCGCCTTCGAGAAGTAAGTCGTGCGGTAAACCTCAAAGCCCGTCTCTGACAGCAGCCGCTCGAGAACCGCCAACGTGAAGTGATATCTGTGGCGCGGCGCGTCCAGCGCAAACCAATCGCCGGCGAACACGCGAGCTTGATAGCTCGCCGCGTTGGGCAGTTGAACGATCAACGTTCCGCCTGGCTTCATAATGCGCCTCGCTTCTCGCAGGTTCATTCGCGGTTCGTTCGTGTGCTCGAGGGCTGACCAAAAAGTCACTGCGTCGAACCGTGAATCTTCCCACGATGACGCAGTGAGCGTACCCGTGAACACGTGACCGCTTCCGATCGCGGCCTCGGCGGCCTTCGACGCGGCGGCGCTTGTTTCAACTCCGAAGCGATCCCACTTCTTTGGGTCGAGCGCGCGCAGAAAGAAACCCGAGCCACATCCCACGTCCAAAATGCTTCCGCCGGAAAGCCCGCAGCGCGATAGGAATTGAGTCTTTTCAACTTGCGACGACGAGATCCATTTCTGCGAAGGCTCGGGGCCGCCCCAGTAGTCGTCAGGATAGAATCTCGCAAGCTCGGCCTCGCGCAAATCGGGCAAGGTGCGCAGAACGCCGCAGCCGTCGCACTGGACGATAAGGAATGATTCGTCTGAGTTGCCGAGCCGGTCTTTTGCGGTATACAGTACGCGCGCGGAAGTCGAGCCGCATAGCCCACAGGCGTTTGTCGCCGGTTCTGGTTGAGGTTTCATCTGGAAGACTGATTCTATCCGGCGCATCGATGTGGGACAAACTTAGAAACGCCTTGAGGAGATTCAAGAATGTCTAAGGATCTGAGAGCAGCCATCGCAGTCGTTCTCATGGTTGTCGCAATCGTAATGTGTGCGAGCGCGAGACAGAAGAAGGGCGTGCCTAAGCCCGCACTGAAAGAGATTCAGGACGTGTTGGATCGCCAGGTTCAGGCGTGGAACCGCCGCGATCTCGAAGGCTTCATGCAGGGCTACTGGCGTTCGCCCAATCTGACCTTTTATTCAGGCGGCACCACTGTCTCGGGGTGGGACGAGACTCTAGCACGTTACCGCAATCGCTATCAGAGCGCGGGCAACGAAATGGGCAAGCTGGAATTCCTGGACTTGAAGATTGAATTGCTCGGTTCGAGCGCCGCCTTTGTTCGCGGGCGATTTCATCTGAAGATGTCGAGCACGGAGCCGAACGGGATATTCACGTTGACGTTCCGGAAGTTCACCAACGGCTGGAAGATTATCCACGACCATACGTCGACTGCGTCTTAAGCTCAATACTCATAATCAACCGAGCCGACTGCCTCGCAGATTTCGCGGAGCTTCAAGACGACCTCAACGTGATCATCGTGGCGAGTGTAGATTTCGAGTGCTTCGAGGTCGTCGTAGGTTGCGATTTCCACCACGTCCCACGCGCGAGCCGAATGCATAATGTCCTCGCCGATTTCAAACGAACGGATCACATCGATCTTGTCAGGCAACGCACGCAGTTGATCGACGACCGCTCGCCGCTCAGCGGCGCTTGCTTCCGGTTTGAATTTGAAGAACACGACGTGTTTTATCATGGCTTGCTAGTGATAGCAGACTGGTGCGAGCTGGAGCAAGCACGAACCGAAGAGGGGTAGCAGCGTGCAGCGCGCCGCTGGATTACAAGCTGTCCAGCTTGGAAATGACCTTCTCGGCCAGCATGAGTACCACCTCGGTCTGAGCGGTCACTCCATTGAACTCGTCATGAATGAAAGCTCACCGGAACTCCAGACTGATGCAGAGGTGGCCTTGTGCTTCGTCCATTGCGTCAAGCCACCACTCGTTGTCGAATCGCTGCAGCTTTGCAAAGGCCTCGGCAGGTGTAAGCTGAAGGACGACGAACAGCACCAACTGCCGGTCGTCCATGCTATCCGGATCGGCAATCACCTCAAGAGCGAGAGACAGCGGTGCGAAGTAGCGCGTTGTTACGTCGTAGGCCGCAACCAGAAGAGGAACCAAGAAATCATGCTCTCCAAGGAATCTCCGTACCTGTAGGGGCTGCCGCAGAGCGTACAATCGCTCAACCTCATCGAGGTTACTCGTAGCGGCAGCCGCCTCTTCAACGATCATCAGTTCCTCGTGCAAGAATGTTCTCCTCAAGCTGGTTCTGGCGCAACTTAGGCGTATCTTCGCACGTTGGAAGCGTCAAGACAATACGAAACCAAAGCAATTCCACCATGCTGTCGAGGTGCATTAATGCTGCCAACAACCTTCGCCGGGTCGTCGGCTTTCTGCTCCAGTAGTCATTCACTCGCGCCTGCGATAAGATTCCAGCTCCAATGTCGAAGATCAAAGTACTCCCCGATTCGCTCGCTAACAAAATCGCCGCTGGAGAAGTCGTCGAGCGGCCGTCTTCGGTCGTCAAGGAACTGCTCGAAAACGCGCTCGATGCCGGCGCGCGCTCGATCAACATCGAAGTCGAGGCCGGTGGCAAGCGACTCATACGCGTCGTTGACGACGGCGAAGGCATGACGCGCGATGACGCGATCATCGCCTTCGAACGGCACGCCACATCCAAGCTCCGTACAGCCGAGGACCTCGAAGCCATCACCACTCTCGGGTTTCGAGGCGAGGCGCTGCCTTCGATTGCATCTGTCTCCCGGTTGTTCTTGCGGACCAAAACCGCCGGCGACACCGAAGGCACCGAAGTCGAGTTCAACGGCGGCAAACTGGTAGCCGTGCGCGACATCGCCTGGCCCGGCGGAGCCGAAGTTGAAGTGCGCGATCTGTTCTTCAACATCCCCGCGCGCCGCAAGTTTCTGAAGAGCGATGCGACCGAAAGCTTCCACATTGCGAACCTGGTTCAGCACTACGCGCTCGCAAATCCCCAGCTTTCGTTTTTGCTGGTGGGCAACGGCCGCGACGTGATTCGAGTAGCGACGGCGCGGTCGCTAAAGGAGCGCGCGTATCAGGTGCTCGGAGGCGCGCTTTTGGACAAGCTCGTCGAAGTGAACAGCGAGGCCAACGGGCTGAAAGTCTTGGGCTTTGTGTCCAACCCGCAGGAGCAACGCTCGTCGCGTGACGCGCAATACCTGTTCGTCAACCGCCGATTCGTGCGCGATCAATTGATCGGGCGCGCGCTCAGCGAGGCTTATCGCTCGATGATGCCTTCGGGAACTTATCCAGCGGCGGTTCTGTTCATCGAAGCTCCTCCAACAGAAGTCGACGTGAACGTTCACCCGGCAAAGACGGAAGTGCGCTTCCTCCACGAAGGCGCGGTGTTGGCTTTCGTTCGGGACGCTGTTGCCGAAGCGCTGCGGTCTACTCAGCCGATTACGCAAGTGCCCGGGGTTGCGCGCGCACGCGCGGAGGAGAACCCGGGCGCGGGGGAGCGGATCCGCTGGGGGGCAGAGGAGCAGAGGAGCGGAGGGGCAGAGGAGCGGAGGAGTGGAGGGGCAGAGGAGCAGAGGAGCGGAGGGGGGGGAGCTTCCACTGAAGATCGAGGATTACATGACGTGAATGGAGCTCGAGTCGAAAGCCGCGAGTTGATTGAACAAGCGGATGCGATCTATGCCGATCGGCTAGCGGTGAGTGGCGAAGGCGTGACGGATCGTCCGTGCGCGACGGATTCGATGTTGCCCGAGAGCGAAGCGACGCCGCTGGAATCAAACACGCTGCCGGGGTTCGGTCACGGGATCAAACCGCTCGGCCAGATCCGCGACAGCTATATCGTCGCGACTGACGAAGAGGGTTTGCTGTTAGTTGATCAGCACGTCGCGCACGAGCGAGTCTTGTTCGAGCAGTTTCGCGACGCGCGACTGGCGCGCGCAGCGGGTCTCCAGCCGTTGCTGATACCGGCGACGCTTGATTTGAGTCCGTCTGAAGCCGAGGCATTCTCGATCGTTGAAGGCGAGCTTGAAAACATCGGCATCGAAACCATGCGGCTATCGGGC
>JBGQGO010000343.1:0-6241 GCA_041497455.1 Blastocatellia bacterium
CCGCGCAGCAGCCGAGCCGCCTTGGCTGACTCGGTGTTCGCGTTCTTGATGGCTTGCGCTTCATCGAGAATCACGTAATCGAATTGAACGTCTTTGAATTGAATCGCGTCTCGCCGCAACGTTCCGTAGGTCGTGATTATCAGGTCAAAGTCATCAAAGTGATCGGAGGTCCTCAAGCGACCCATGCCGGTGTGATCGAGCACTCGGAGCTTGGGAGTGAACCGCGCTGCTTCCTGAATCCAGTTGAACACCAGCGACTTGGGCACCACGACGAGCGAAGGCGCGAGCCGGCCGTTGCTTTCAACCGCCCGAGCCTTCTCCTTTCGCGGCTTCGATGCGCCGTTGTTCGCGCGCTCGCGCTCGATTCGCCGCGACTCGAGCAGCGCCAGCACTTGAACTGTTTTCCCAAGCCCCATGTCATCGGCCAAACAACCGCCGAAGCCGAACTGCTGAAGAAAGTTTAGCCACCCAAGCCCCTCGCGTTGATAGCCTCGCAACGTCCCGCTGAAGCTCGGCGGAGACTCGGCCTCTCGGATACCTTCGAACCGTTGCAGCTCGTCGCGCGCACGCGAGTAGGCTGCGTCGAAACTCGCTTCGGGTTGCGAAGCCAGCAGCGCGTCCAGCAATCCAACCTGACTCCTGGTGAATCGCACGTGATCTGTTTCGGTTGAGCCCAAACTAGCGAGCAGCCCGTACTTCTTCAACCACTCTTCCGGGAGCAATCCGAACGTGCCGTCGCCGAGCACCACTGAGTTATCGCCCCGCTTCAACGCCGCGATCAACTCAGGCAGATTCGCTTTCGCTTCTCCGAAATCAACCGTGCCGTGAAGCTCGAACCAGTCAATCCCCGATGTAACCTCGATGCGAAACTCGCGCGGCTCGCGATAGATGTTACCTTCCGCTTCGACGTGCCAAGCCTCGCTCACCAGTGTCCTAACGACTAGCGGCATTTTCTTCGCGGCCAATGCCAAAACCGGCTGCGGCTCGTACGAAGAACTCTGCCGGGCAAAGCCAAGCTGTCTGAGCCGCTCAGCCGCGAACTGTTCGGCCGCCCGGTCGCGCAAGATTATCCTTCGCGCTTCTGATTGAAAGATCGCAGTCCTCTTATCGTCCGCCGCCACGACTCTTCCGCCGTAATTGAAGGACAACTCGCCGCCCACGCGGCCGGGCTGCCAGCGACTCGGTTCCAACTTCGAGAGCTTCAGCCGGGGTTGCGGCGCAACCGCGACTTCTTCATATTGCAACTCTTCCGGCAGATCGAGCCGTGGGACCTTAGGCAGTCTAAGCACTTCCTCCAGCAGCAGGCTGCCCTTCTCGGCTGGAGCACAAAGCGGACCCTGAGTGCGCAACTGGCTGATCCAGGCGAACGCCTCGAAGTCGTTGAGCCGGGCGGCGCGACCTCGAGCGAACACCAGCGCGGGGGTGAGCAGGCTCGGCTCTGAAAGCTCCATTCGCTCGCCGGCTCTGCGCAGCGAGCCGAGGGTTACAAGCTGGCTCTCATCGCGGCGCACCTCGAGCCAGAATTCCCAGGGCTCGCCATCGTCCCAATCAAGCGGGAGCATTTCGTCCCTGGGCGTAGCAGAGGGCTCAGTCTGTGCGGCGGCGCTGACAAGCAGCCGGCACCGTCCGGTCTTGCACATCATCGGCATCAGAGTTTGATCGAGCGGCTCAAACAGCTTGTAGCGTTGCGGCGCGCCGGAATACTGCGACGCGTAGCCATAGTTGTAGCTGTAGTGTTCCCGGCCGCCCATCAACAGAGCAACTATCTGACGGTCAGGCTCGGGCAGTTGCGCGACGCGACTGGTTGGAAAACCAGTAGTTCTGATCTTGCCCCACTCGCCGTTCCGCTTCATATCGCGACACGCAAGTGAGATCGCGAGCCCGCCCCCTGACAGTGTGCTGCTCACATCAACGATGTAGAACAACTCTCGAGTCGGCGGCCACGGGCGAGTCTGTTCATCGGAGAAGGCCCGCATCGATCGGTTCACCGCTTCGAGTTGCTGTTGCCAGACGGGTGGCTTGGGCGCTGGTGTTCCGACACGCCGCTGCCACGGCTTCTGAGTTCGTTGCGCTATCAATCGGCTCGGGGTGGCTGGTCGCTCGTCTTCGTAGTCCCTGTATTCGCTGTCATCATCGTATCCATCATCCTCGTCGGATCCATCCTCCTTTTCATCGAGGTCCATCGGGTCAGACATCACCAATCGTGTAGGGAGCTGATCGGTTCCGGTGAGATACCCCTTGCGCTCGGCGGCGAGCATAGTCGCCCAGACGTGCTTGCAGAGATGTTCGTCGTAGTAGGGACAAGTGCACCCGACCAGCAGGTCCCGTCCCACTATCTTCAAAGAGACGTCATACTCGTCACTCCCGATCACGAGAGCCGTTACAACTTGCTTGTCTCCTCTGACGATGTCGACAAGGCGTCTTGCGAAATACGATTGCCCGCGACTCCGAACGCGCTCCTTGAACGATGATGCGAATCTGCTGGTCAGGTACATAAAGCGATCAGTGTAAGGTGAGCAAGGATTTCGACGACCAAGCTGCGCTAGTCATCAAAGCAAATCGTCGGCGGGATTTCAATACGTGAAAGCAGGGATGTGGAGTTTGCGAACGATGATCTGGTTGGCCATCGGGATCCCTGGCGGCTACCACCTCCGTGCGGCCATAACAAACACCCGTTGTTGCGATGCAGTGAACGCTGGTAAGATTGCCGACTATAGCAGGCTCTGATATTCAAGAATGAAGAGGGAACCGTGATAAGCGAGCAGGTCATCAAGAGGGCCACCGATCGATTGGTCGCCGGCTTCCATCCTGACCGGGTGATACTGTTTGGTTCGCAAGCGCGCGGGACCGCGGATGAACGCAGTGACGTCGACCTGCTTGTCGTGTGTCCTTTCTCTGGCCGGCGCAGGTCCCTGATGGTTGCAATGGACCGGGCGCTTCGCGGGTTGGGTTTTGCGCGAGATGTGATTGTCCTGACGCCCGAAGAGTTCGAGCGAGACCGCCACATACCTGGCACGGTCGCCCGCCCCGCGTGGCTCGAAGGCAAGGTGCTCTATGAGCGTTCCCGATGAGGAAATCCGGCGGAAGGTAACCCAGTGGCTGGCATACGGCGATGAGGATCTGCGACTCGCGCGTCACGGGCTCACTCTAGCTACAAATCAGCCCTTTCGCCTGATTGCCTATCACGCCCAGCAATGTGCTGAGAAACACTTGAAAGGGTATCTCGTCTCTCATCAGATCGACTTCCCATATACGCACAACATTTCACGGCTCGTCGAGTTGTGCGTTGAGCAAGGCCTCGAGGGTGAAACGCTGCAGGACGCGGAAGAGCTTACCCCGTTTGCGATTACCGCTCGCTATCCAGGTGAGGACGAAAGCGTGACTGAAGAGGAAGCGCTACGTGCGATCGACATCGCAGCCCGAGTTTGCGAAACCGTGAAGCTCGCCTTAAGAACAGAAGAAGAGTAGCGCTTTCACTAGCCAGAGACCAACTAAACCCTTACGCTCGAGCCGACGTAGAGACATCGCTACCGAGTCTCGCAGTTGCTGCTGAGAAGGCACGGCCGAACAAAGGAGGGGAGTCCAGCAGAGGGGCGGTCATTCCCCGCCGTAATTGATTTCCATCCGGCGAATCTGAAAGCTCGCCAGCGCGAGCACCGCTGCTGTCACGATCAGCAAGCCGGGAATTGAGAGATACGCCGGAGTCGGTTCGGCTACCATCGCGAAGGGACCTTCGGGTACGGGCACAGGCGAAAGTGAATGCAGGTAGTGAATTATGCTGATCTTTTTCAGCACCGGCGGCAGCAGGAAGTTGATGAACTCCCATCCGTAAATCAAAAGAGCCGGGATGATCGGATTTCGGAAGAAAAGGCCGATAACCATAAACGCGGCGCCGTAGCCTACGCAGCCCAGCGCGGTGATTCCAAGATACGCGATTGCCTGGCTTTTGCCGGCGCCGTTCGCAAAGTAGCTCCCTCCCGCCGAGCCCAGCCCTATGAACAAGAACAACAGCGAGCCGGCCGTGCTTATGCCGAATAGCACCAGCGACGCGACTAACCCCGAAAGGTATTTTCCGCACACGAGCACTTCGCGGCGCAGAGGCGAAAGAAAATAATAATGAAGGCTGCGATCGACCACTTCGCCGCGAAACAGGTTCATGAAAATCCACGCGCAACCGAAGAAGACAATCGTTCTCAGGATCAAGCCCTCATACAGGTTCGCAAAGATGATATTGGTTTCGCCGATGTTGCTATTGCGCGCCTGCTGCCAACTGATCTGCGCCGACGCCGCGGCCATGATGAGAATGGGTATCGCCGCAAGCAGGTAAATCAGGGTCGCGCGCTTGCCAAAAAAGTTCTTTCTGACTTCCAGCCGCATTATCGCGGCGATCTGACCGGCCCACAAAGACCAGCGACGTTCGCGCGATGGCTTCACTTCCCCAATGACTTCGGTTGATGCGCTCACGCTGCTTCACCTCCTCCGATCAAATACTGATAGACCGCGTTGATGTCATCGTCGACGGGCGCGATCGATTCGACGGTCAAGCCGTCTTCGACAACAATCTTGTTCAACAGCAGATAGAACGCGTCCGCGTCGCGAGTTTTGATGAACAGACCGTGCTTGTCCTTGTGAATCTTCGCTTCGACGACTGAGTCCTGCTCGAACACACGCGCAGCCAGAAGCCCCGGGCGATCGCAGCGAATCAGTATCTGCATCGGGTGCTCTTCCATCTCGCTGCGCACGCCGTGGATCTCACCCTCGGCCACTACGTAGCCGTTGTTCAGGAGGATCACGCTGTCGCTCATCATATCGACTTCGTGAAGGATGTGGCTCGAAATGATCAGGTGAAGCCCCTCGTCAGCAAGTTGGCGAAACAAACGAATCGTTTCAGCACGGGCCATCGGATCGAGTCCGTTGAGCGGCTCGTCCAGAATCATCACCACCGGTTCGTGCGCGATCGACTGAGCCAACCTCACTCGTTGACGCATACCTTTGCTGTACGCGCCGATCTTGAGGTGAGCCGCCTCGAGCAGATCGACCCGGTGCAGCGCTTTCCACGCTCCGTCTTGAGCGTCTTTCTTAGAGTAGCCGTGAACGCGCAGATATGATTGGATGAACTGAAAGCCGGTCAACGCGCGAGGGAACGAATCAAACTGCGAACAGTAACCGACCTTGCGGAAGAACACTTCGGGATGATCGGGTCTGAGACCGAGCACGCTCACGCGGCCCCGAGTCGGTCTTATCAATCCGGTCATCAGGTTCATCAATGTAGTCTTGCCGGAACCGTTGGGCCCCACCAGACTGGTGATGCCCGGCTCGATCGCGAGCGTCACGCGATTAACCCCGAGTATCTCGCCGTAGAACTTCGAGACGTCTTCGAAGACGATCATGTGGTCATCGGGCTTATCCATCACCGCACCACCTCATAGGCCCGGACCTTGCGGGTGAGAAGAAACAGACAAAATGCCAGGAAAAGTGCGAACATGATCCACGCTGCCGGAGTCGGAAGCACCATCCAGTCCGGAAGCCCTGCCGAGTTCGGTTCACGGAACAAGCTGTCTTCGATGGTCTTCATTATGATGGCCAGGTTAAACAGGCTCCCCCACCTCGTTTGAAGCTCACCATTCACCATGAGGCCAATCGCGTTCGAGATCATGAACAGCCCGAAAAGCGCGGCGCTGGCTGCCAATCTCCACTTCACCCACGCCGAGATGGTCACCGACAACAGCGCAAGCAGGATTATCCAGGCCCAGCTCAGGATAAAGATCGCGCCGGCGATCCACAGGTTCCTCGCCGCCCACCCCGCTCCCTCCAGATAAGCCTGAAAGAAAAACAGCAGCTCGCCCGGAACCCACGTGATCGCCGAGATCAGAATCACCAGTACGCTCATCTTGCCTACCACGTACTCCGCTCGCGAGAATGGTCGGCACAGATAGAGCGGCAACGCGTTGTTCGACAAATCGCGTGAAATAAGCGGAGGCCCGATCAACACCGTCAGCAGAAACGCCAAGCCTGTCTGAATTCCAGCAAAGACCTGGAAGAAGAAGCCGTTGATCGGCACGAGGTCTCGCAGGTTGATCTGGAAGATCGCCATCGCGGCCAGGTTGTGATGCAAGTAAATCAGTATCGCCATCACCAGCGGGCACACGAAGCATAACGCGAAGAAACCGGTGAACAGCTTCGAGCCGAAGACGTCGCGATACGCGTGCCGAGGGATAACCAGGAAGCGCGACCATTCAGG
>JBGQGO010000344.1:0-6231 GCA_041497455.1 Blastocatellia bacterium
AGAGTTGCAACTGAAAGACTTGTTGTGCGAAGACGACGGCAAGCGCTATCATCGCAGTCCTTGGGCTCCGACAGTCGCGCGGAACCGGTGCGAGAATTACCAAGGGAGAGAAAACAATGCTGGATTACGTGGTGAAACTCACTAACGATGCGACGGAGATTCACAACGAAGTTCACGACACGCTCCATGCTTCCGGCTTCGACGACAAGGCCATATTGCAGATTACCCTGATAGCGGCCTGGTTCAACTACATCAATCGAGTAGCTGACGCGCTTGGCGTCGGACGCGACGAATAACACGACGCACACCCGATTTATGATCAAAGGATTTTTCCGAATCATTGCCGGCTGTCTTGCACTCGCGCCTTTTTCGTGTGCCGTGCTCATATGCGTTTTCTATGACGAGGCTGCGCTGGCGCTCGACCCTAACCGGCCTCTCGCTCGATACGGTCACGACGTTTGGCAAAGGGAACAAGGCTTACCGAACAACACGATTCACGTCATAGTTCAAACTAAAGACGGTTATATCTGGCTGGCGACCGACGGGGGACTTGTGCGCTTCGACGGGGTGCACTTCGACGTCTTCGATAGCCAGAACACTCCCGAAATCTTGAGCAATCAGATTGAATTCCTGCTTGAAGACAAACGCGGCACTCTTTGGATCGGCACAACGAGAGGCCTCACGCGCTTGCAGAACAAAAGATTCACCGGTTTCACGACGAATGATGGACTCGCGGACCGTGCGGTCTCTTCAATATGCGAAGACCGCGAAGGCAACCTATGGCTCGGCACAGCGGCGGGACTCAACGAATTTCGTGACGGAAAATTCAACACGTACAAGACGCGCGACGGCTTGCCCAACGACAGCATAAGATCGATATTCGAGGATCGGTCGGGAGTGTTGTGGATCGGAACGCTCGGCGGACTTGCTCGCTTCCAGAGCGGCAGATTCACCGCTTACACAATCAAAGACGGTCTTCCAAACGACAGCGTGCAGTCGGTCTACGAGGACAGCAAAGGCGTGCTGTGGATAAACACTCCGGGCGGGCTTGCCGCGTTCAGCAACGGGCGATTCACGGTATATTCAACCGCAAATGGACTGCTGAGCGATCGCGTCTGGTCCATAGAGGAGGACCGCAATGGCAATCTGTGGATCGGAACTGACGGCGGATTGAACAGCTTCATCAACGGCGAGTTTAACGCCTACACTACAGAGGTCGGATTACCAGACAAGAGCGTTTGGTCTATACACGAAGATCATAGCGGCGACCTCTGGCTTGGGACACCGGGCGGCCTCGCACGACTGAAGGACGGAAAGCTCACGGTGTACACGAGCAAAGATGGACTCTCTGACGACGTCGTAATGGCGCTCCTGGAAGACAGGGAAGGCAGTTTGTGGATAGGTACCGAAACGGGTGGACTTAACAGACTTCGAGACGCGAAATTCACCACCTACAGCGCGAGAGACGGTTTAACCAATGACGTCGTTTGGACAGTCTGTCAAAGCGCAGACGCGAGCATCTGGTCGGGCACCAATGGAGGCGGGCTGAACCGTTTTAAAGATGCCACGTTCACTTCCTATACTTCAAAGGACGGACTTGCCAGCAATATCGTACGTACTCTTTGCGAAGATCGCGCCGGCAACTTGTGGGCTGGAACCCCTGCGGGACTCAGTCGCTTGCGAAGCGGCGAGATCAAGACTTATACCGTCGAAGATGGGCTTTCCAGCAACGCTGTCTTCGCAATAGAAGAAGACAGAGACGGCGCTCTTTGGATCGGTACGCTCGGAGGGTTGACTCGATTCAAAGACGGAAAGTTTACCGTTTATACTGCGAGAGACGGTCTTTCGGACGACAGCGTGATCTCGTTGCGCGCGGCTCGCGACGGCGGACTCTGGATCGGTACGCGGTCGGGCGGGCTTTGTGCGATGCAGAACGGGCGGCTCGCTTCCTACCGCGCAAAGGATTGGCTTGCGGATGACAGCGTGAGAGCAATCTACGAAGACGAGGACGGCGCGGTGTGGGTCGGGACGCGCAGCAGCGGACTAAGCCGATACAAATTTGGCCAGTTCACGACCTACACTACGAAGGAAGGCTTGTTCGACGACTGTGTGTTTGAAATCATCGAGGACGAACGAAACGATCTGTGGATGACTTCGCCCAAAGGAGTGTTTCGCGTTAGCAAGAAAGACCTCAACAATCTAGCCGAGGGGAAGTCCGCGCGAATCGTTTCAACCTCGTTTGATACCTCCGATGGGATGTTGAGCAGAGAGTGCAACAGCGGACAACCTGCGGGTTGTAGATCGAGTGATGGGAAGCTCTGGTTTCCAACCATTAAAGGTATCGCGACGATTGATCCGAAGAACATGCCAATCAACCTTCAAGCGCCGCCGGTCGTTATCGAGCGCGCCGTTATCGACGGGAACCCGACGGAGCTAACTGACGGGATCGAGCTATCGCCGGGCAGACAGCGATATGAGTTTCATTACACCGCTTTGAGTCTTGTGGCCCCCGAAAAAGTTCGCTTCAAATACATGCTCGAGGGATTCGATAAGGATTGGGTCGATGCGGGCGCCCAACGAGTTGCCTCTTACACGCAAATTGCACCTGGCAGCTACAAGTTCAGAGTGCTCGCTTGTAACAATGACGGCGTCTGGAATGAAGCAGGAGCGTCGGTTGATCTTTATTTGAAGCCCTACTTCTATCAGACATACTGGTTTTACGCAGTGTGCGCGGCGGTGTTCGGACTGGTGGGTCTAGGGTTGTACAGGCTTCGCGTTCAGCGAATCAGGGCGCAGTTCTCTGCAGTGTTGGAAGAGCGAAATCGAATGGCTCGCGAGATTCACGACACGCTTGCGCAGAGCTTGGTCGGCATAGCGCTGCAGCTTCAGGCAGTCGAGAAGGCCTTGCCGGACGCCCCGGAAACAGCGGAGCGACATTTGTCACTCGCTCACAGTATGGTGAATCATAGTCTGGTCGAAGCCAGGCGTTCGGTTTGGGACCTTCGATCGCAGGCGCTTGAAACAAACGATCTGGCCACCGCGCTGTCCGAAACGGCCCGCCAGATGACGGAAGGCACCGCCGTTCGGGTCGAAGTTCGGGTTGCCGGAGACCCCCGCCGGTTGCCCGCGCAAATTGAGAACAACGCGCTTCGAATAGCGCAGGAGGCCCTCACCAACGCGCTGAGGCATGCGGACGCGAAGCTTGTAAACATCGAAGCGAAATTTAATTCCGCCAGTCTCGAGTTGCGCATTGAGGATGACGGCCGCGGCTTCGATGTGCCGGGCGTGTTGACGGCCGCGGACGTCCATTTCGGTTTGCGCGGGATGCATGAACGCGTGGAACATATGGGAGGGGAGCTTGTCGTAAAGAGCATTCCTGGAGAAGGGACCGAAATCATTGCAACGATTCCGATCAAGTGAGGCGGAGTGAATGAGCGTGCGCTTGCCAATCAGAATTCTTATTGCTGACGATCACTTCGTCGTGCGGATGGGTCTGTCAACGCTAATCAACACTCAAGACGATATGAGCGTCGTCGCAGAGGCGGCCAATGGTAAACAAGCCGTAGAAATGTTTCTCGCACACAGGCCCGATGTCACGCTGATGGACCTACGCATGCCCGAGATGAACGGCGTTGAGTCGATCATCGCAATTCGCGCCCAAAAGCCGGATGCTCGCATCATCGTGCTGACCACCTACGATGGCGATGAAGACATCTATCGAGCGTTTCATGCCGGAGCGCGCGCCTATCTGCTTAAGGACACGCATCACGATGACTTGCTCGGCGCGCTGAGGGCCGTTCATCAAGGTCAGCGTTTCATTCCGCCGGCCATTGCGAATCGGCTCGCCGAAAGAATACCGCGATCGGAGCTAACTACTCGCGAGCTCGAAGTCCTGAAACTTATCGTGAAGGGGATGAGCAACAGGGAAATCGCAGCGACTTTGTTCATAACGGAAGGCACGGTCAAGATTCACGTCAACAATTTGCTCGGCAAACTCGGAGTGAGCGATCGAACCAAAGCTGCAACGACGGCACTTCAGCGCGGCATAGTTCATTTCGACTAGACGTTCTATGCCTAAAGTTATAAGACTGCGTCGGCCGCTGGTTTAATGACAAAAACAACCTGATGGAATATTGTTTGCCGGGAAAAGACTTCCCATTGGGGATAGACTGAATCGGCTCCGGTCCAGTGATTGGCGGACTGAATACTGTTGCGAGAGAATCGTCGCGCACGGAAGCTCACTCTAATCCGGAAAACTTCGTTTTGGGAGAAACCTATGAAGAGATTCTTGATCCTGCTCGCCCTCATTTCTGTCTCTAGCGCCCTCGGTCAGGGCAGCGATCATACATGGCGCGCTGCGGCAGAGAAGGAACTGAAGACGCTGATCCCTTCGAGGGTCACCGTGGAAAATGAACGGATCGAAACAGAATTTCGCACGGCATCCGGCATTACGGATGGCAACGGCAAGTTCATCGCCGGAGTTGTAATGATTACCGCGGGCTATTCCGCTGAGGGCAAGTACACCCATTTCTTCATTACACAGGTCGCAATCAAGTGCGGCGATGTAGAGCTTCGGCCGGGCGAATATGTCTTTGGCTCTAAGCGAACCGATCAGAATACGCTTGAAGTGAAATTCTACGAGGCTTCAACCGGCAAACACGTCGGTGACCTGAAGGCAACGCTTGACCCTAAGCGCGGTCCCGTTCGTTCATTGACAATCGTGCCTCCAGGCGCGGAAAGGCCGGTTATCAAGATCGGCCGCTTCTTCTTCGAGTATATCATAACGGGATGACAGATTACCGCCAATGTTCTAGCGACGGTTGCACGGCTCCGATCACGGCGACGGCCCACACTTGTGTCCTTTCTCTATAAGCTTGCCGACGCTGGCGTTCCGGCCATCCTCGCTATCCAGGAGACGAGGGTCGGACCCGCCGACCCAGCGAGCAGCTTCCACTCTGATGGCATATCCGGGCGCGGGACTCCGCGTGCAACATGTTGCCTGAGGGATGTAACACTTTCTACTTCGCTCACAGAGCCTCTCTGATTCTTGAACCTACGGATTCTTTTATGGAAGCAACCTCGTGATACCCTAATTAACTCGCACGATGGATCATAATGCTGGTATATTAGGGGCTATATCTTCGGTTATATTACGAGCTATTCATGATTATTTGCCCGTTCATTCTGGGGGCTGAGCTTAGCGGACACATACCGTTGTATGATCCCGATTTAACTCCATCGAGTAAATGCACATTGTTTTCGTCTCGTTCAAGTGGGTTGCAGCGTCTTAAGGAGTGTAATAGTTAGAGATAGGCTGGATCTGATTGCGTAAGTTCGGCGGCAATTTTTCCAGGCTCTGCAATCTGAAAGTCGTATTGCTGTCTTTTTGAACTTCGGGCATGACAAACGCTGGAACACATCGCCCTTGAGGTTTCGGCCTAGCGTCTCTTGCTCTGAGTTCGAACAGCGTGCCGCCGTTAACCCGGGTCGTTCAACACCAAACTAGCAGTGCTAGTGCTCTAGCAGAGCTAGTGCTAAGGAGAGACCGGTTATGCTAAACCAACGAAATCCGCTAGCTCAGGCAAAAGCTGTCTTTAAGGCAGGGCTGCTTCTGCTGTGCATGGGCGTCGTGGTCGGAGTTCATGCCCAGACCAGCACTGTGGGTACCATCACAGGAACCGTGCGGGATTCCAACGGCGCGGTTGTTCCCAACGCCGAAGTAGTAATACTGGAAGAAAGGACGGGGTTCTCGCGGACAGTCAAGACGAATGATGACGGCGTCTATTTGGCTGCTAGTCTGCCGCTTGGCCGTTATACGGTTAGCGCAGCCCCGCAGGGATTCAAGAAGACCGTGAACAGCGGCCTGGAGCTGCACGTCAATGAGAATCTAGTCGCTAACTTGACGCTTGAAGTCGGACAGATGTCTGATACCGTAACTGTAACCGCTGACTCCGTACAGGTGGAAACCCGCAGCGGGGACGTCAGTAGTCTGATTGCAGAGAAGCAAGTGACGGAACTGCCGCTGGACGGCCGCAACTACGCGGCGCTGGTGACGATGGTGCCGGGTGTATCGCCCGCGCTTGGCGGGAACTTTGCCGTGCGCGGGACAGGGCTTGATTCTCACATCGACATGTCGGTAAACGGCAACCAATCAAACGCAAATCTGTGGACCGTTGACGGCGTCAACAATATGGACGTGGGATCAAACGGGACGCTGCTGGTCTTCCCATC
>JBGQGO010000345.1:0-6229 GCA_041497455.1 Blastocatellia bacterium
AAGGGAAACTACGGGCAGATTTATGTGAACCTCAAGGGCCGCGAGCCCAACGGCGTCGTGGCCGATGACGAATACGAAGCTGTGCGCGACACGATCATCGATCGCCTTCGAGCGCTCAAAGACCCGCTGACCGCCGAACCGTGGGTGGGACAGGTTTTCCGACGGGAGGACATCTACAGCGGGCCGCTCGTCGGGGACGCGCCGGACATCGCGTTCTTGCCGGCCGACATGCGCTACTTGCCTTTGGGAAACGCGGACTTCACTTCCAACAAATTCATGGTTGACGCGTTCGGCATATCGGGATGTCACCGCATGAACGGAGTGATGATCGCCAATGGCGGCGCGATCGAGCGCGGGTCTAGCCTAAAGGGCGCGCGGATCTACGATATGGCGCCGACGCTGGTTTACTTGAGGGATCAGAGTGTTCCCGATGATATGGACGGGCGGGTCCTTACGGAAATGATCTCAGCGGACTATTCGAGCGCTCACCCCATTCGATTTGCGGCTGGGGGCGATGATCAACAAATAACCGGAGTAGAGTATTCAGACGAAGAGAACTCCGATGTGATTAAAAGATTGAAGAGCCTCGGCTACGTAGGCTAGCAGGCCGCTGATAAAGGTAATGCGACAGCTCTCACTCCGGACACCGGTAATCCCACCAACGCAGTTGGTGGTTCGTTCATACTCGGCCTACAAAGGGATGGCGCACGCCCGTCCCGAATCCCACCAACGCAGTTGGTGGATCGTTCATATCCAGCCTAAGGGGTCAGTGAGGTCGCCTTCGCAGGTCGGGTATCAACCATTCACCAACTGCATTGATGGGATGAGAGAGACTGCGGGATCGCTGCTGCATCGTAGGTCGGGTATGAACGATCCACCAACTGCGTTGGTGGGATTCGTGAGCGGGGCGGGCGTTCGCGTCCGTGTAGGCTAGGTATGAACAAACCACCAACTGCCTTGGTGGGATTCGGCCGTGAACAGTTGTCCGCTATCGACTTTTCCGCAGCCCTGATTGACCCATGGTCCTATGCAGAATTTCGCGAGCGCGAAAACCTTAGTCAAATCCATACTGAAGCCGCTCTATTATCGGCTGCCAGCGCCACTGTGCTACGGGCCTCAGTTCTCGACCACATTGAAACTGTTGCAAGAATCGCAGACCTGGGATGAAGCCAGGCTGATCGATTACCAGATTTCGAAGCTTCGGGTGATGCTGCGGCACTGCGCCGCCCACGTTCCTTATTACAGGCGTCTGTTCCACGCGGTAGGCTTTGACCCGGAACAGTTTCGCTCGCTGTCGGACCTCACTGCTCTGCCGCTCCTCGACAGGGATGCTATTCAATCGAATCTCCAGGACTTTCTTGCCGACAACATCAAGCCGAGCCGGATGCTCTATTTCACGACCGGCGGAACGATGGGTAAGCCGCTCGGTCTTTATAACGTGCGCAGCAGCGGCGGGCGCCAGATGGCGTTCATTCACGTGCTGTGGGCGCGCGTGGGCTTCGATCACACACATCGGCGGGCAATGCTAAGAGGCTGGGTCGTCAAGAATAAGAGGCATTGGAAGTATGAGGCTTCAGAACGCGCGTTTGTGTTTTCAAACTTCCATATGACTTCAGAGAACGTAGCCGAGTACGCGCGGGTGATGCGCCGCGAGAGTCTTCCATACCTGCACTCGTATCCATCGGCGGCGATAGACTTCGCCCGCCGATTGAAAGACCTTGGTCTCGAGCCGCCGCGTTTTCGAGCTATTCTTGCCGCGTCCGAGAACCTCTATCCAGGACAGCGGGAGTTCATCGAATCCTTTTTCGGCGCGCGGCTGTTTGATTTTTATGGTCACACAGAGAACGTGATCCTCGCGGGCGAATGCGAAGTGAGCAACTACTATCACATCTTCCCGGAGTACGGAGTGGCAGAGGTGATCAAGGAAGATGGCTCTTCTGCGGACGCGGAGGGCGAGGTTGGCGAGTTGGTCGGGACGTCGCTGGATAACTTCGCCATGCCGTTGATCAGATACCGCACCGGCGACTGGGCGGTGATCGGACCGGGCAGTTGCGCTTGCGGGCGCAATTACAGGCTTCTGAAAGAGACGCGTGGCCGGTGGCACCAGGAGATGCTTGTCGGGAAACTCGACAACCTGATCTCCGTGACAGCACTGAACGTGCATAGCGATGTCTTCGATAACGTGCGGCAGCTTCAGTTCTACCAACGCGAGAAGGGCAAAGTCGAATTGCGAATACTTCGGAAAGCCAATTACTCGGAACGAGACAGCAGGCGCATACTGGCCGCGCTTAATGAGAAGACGGGAGACACCCTCGAAGTTTCGTTGAGTTTTCCGGAAGAAATCCCACTGATGCCCCGAGGAAAGTTCCGGTTTGTGATTCGGGATCTCGAGCTTCCCAAGTCTTTCGTGAATGGAGGCGGCGTTGAAGCATCATCTCGATAACCTCGACGTAGCCATCGCCTCGGGCTCGAGCTCCTATCCGGCGGACCCTCCGTTCCATCCGCCGCAGACGTACCCGGAATACCCTTACGCCGAGGAACGCACCGACCCGGGCAATCAGGTATACGCGTTGGTGCGCGAGTGTCTTAGGTTGCTGCGGCTGGATGAAGCCAACTTTGGACGGCGCGAGTGGAATCCACTTGGCGGGCTGATTTCGCCCGGACACCGCGTGCTGATCAAGCCGAACTTCGTGCTGCACTTCAATGCAGGAGGAGGTCCGTTGGATGCCGTCGTCACACACCCCTCCGTGATTCGCGCGATCGTCGACTATGTGGTGATCGCGCTTCAACGCGAAGGCGAAATAGTGATAGGCGATTCGCCGCAGATGAACTGCGACTGGACTAGTCTCCATAAGGCCATCGGAATGAATCACCTCGCGAGTTACCTGCAACGAGTGTGCGCTGAAAGAGGCGTCAAGTTTCAGCTCGTTGATTTTCGCGAGGAGCAAACCTTCTACAAACACGGCATAGTTTGGAATCGGAAGCCTCTTGGCGACGGGGCGAGTCCCGTGCGTGTGAGCCTCGGCAGCGAGAGCTTCATGGAAGCCATCGATAGCACGCGGCTCTACGGAGCCGACTACTGTCGCGGCGAAACCGTTCGAGCACATGCGGGCCACCGGCACGAATACGTGATCGCTCCCACGGTCCTCTCCAGCGATGTAGTGATCTCTGTACCGAAGCTGAAAGTTCATCGCAAAGTCGGAACGACTCTTAGTCTGAAGAACATGGTTGGGATCAACGCGGACAAGAATCACCTGGCGCATTACCGCGTAGGCTCGCCGAGCAAGGGCGGCGACGAGTTTTCAAATCCCGGTTGGGATGACCGAGCCGAGCGGCTGCTTTCAGATTTGTTTCTGGGGACCAACTGGCGGTCTGGAAAATATCCTTTCCTGGCCTGGAGAGCATTCCGAAAACTGTTGCGCCGCATAAAGCCAATCAGCACCGGCTCGGCTTTCGCTTACGGCAATTGGCACGGGAATGATACCGCCTGGAGAATGGTGCTTGATCTGAACCGAATTCTTTTGTTTGCGGATCACCAGGGGAATCTACGGCCGGAACCGGCGCGACGATATTTCTCGGTCATTGACGGCGTGGTTGGCGGAGAGGGAGAAGGCCCGTTGCACCCGGATGCATACGCTTCAGGAGTGGTGCTGGCGGGGTTCAACCCGGTTGCTGTGGATTGGGCGGCCACGCGGTTGATGGGTTTTGATCCGGCGGAGATTCCTCTCTATGTCAACGCCGTGAAACAAATGAGCGAATGGGTGCGCGGCTTTGCGATCGAGCATTGCCGGGTGAGGTCCAACATTCAGGAGTGGGAGAGTGTTCTTGAAAGCGAAAACATGATTATGAGTTTCCGCGCTCCGGCCGGCTGGCGGGGCCAGATCGAACGCTATGAGTTAGGTTCGCAATCGCCTGCCCCGGCGCAACCTGATCTCAGCATATTGTCTCAGTAGGCCAGTTGAGGGGCTCGCTCGCTACTCGCGGGAGTAAGCGATAGAATTGATCCCCATCGGTCAAGCATCAGCTCAAATGATAAGTGTGAAGCAGATATTGAAAGAGACGATCAGGGTTCCTGGCGAAGCCCTGCTGAAGGTGTACCTGTCGAGCCTGCCTCGCGTCGCGTTCTCCCCCGAAAAGATCGAGCGCATTCTTGTTTTTGCTTATCACGGACTTGGCAATTTCATCATGTACACGCCCGCGCTCAAGCAGTTGCGTGAGCGTTATCCCGCCGCAAGGATTGACCTCCAGGTAGGGAATAATACCGGATGCGAGGAGGTGCTGGCGGGTTCCGCGCTGTTCGATAACATTTACAACCTCCGCTTTTCAGAGGGCGTCCGGGCCTGGCTCGCACGCGCGGAAGCGATTCGCAATACTCGATACGATCTGACTATAAACGAATTCCATAGCCACTCGTGGCCGCTGGCATTGTTGATCGCCGCGAGCGGCGCGCCTTTCAGGCTGGGACACGTCACGAGCCCGGGTTGGCCGCGCCGTCTCAGCCGCTACAGTTTTGTGTTCAACCTTCCGGTTGCGATGCGGGAGGACGAGCATGAGATTGAGCGATACATTGACCTCGTCGCGGCGGCCGGGGCGCGCGCGGTTGCTCCTTCAGGAGCGGCAACGTTTATCCATCTGACCGATGAAGACAGAGCGTTCGCGCGGCGATTCCTCGATGATGGAGCCGGAAGCACAGCTCGCACGATCATCGGATTTCAGCCGGGAACATCTCTGTCGATGCGCTGGAAGCAATGGCCAATCGAGCGCTATCGCGAGGTCATAGGCAGAGTCGTGGCAGACAACCCGGATTCGCAAATCGTGCTCTTCGGCTCGGCGTTAGAAGTAGAAATGATCCGCGAGATGGCGCATGGACTGAAGGGCAGAATCTCGCTTGCCGCGGGTAAGACTTCGGTCAAGCAGGTGGCCGCCTTAATCGAGCAATGCGATCTGCTCGTCTGCAACGACAGCGGACTGATGCACGCAGCCGTAGCCGTTGGAACGCCGGTCGTCGCGATCTATGGCCCGACCGACCTTCGACGCACTGCGCCGCTCGGTGATCGACACACCGTGATTCGGCACGAGCTGCCGTGCAGCCCTTGTTTCAAGCTGGAAGGTGAGGATCAAGTGCATGCCTGTCCGCATCACGATTGCCTGATGACGATCACAGCCGAAGAAGTGCTGAACGCGATCGCCCGAACTCGGGATGAAGGAAGCGGCGGCACGCGCTCCGCGACTCTCGTGTGACGTCGTGGCTGATGCAGGTTGCTTGCCGATGTTGACGGCCTGTAGAATGACGGACTTTTGACCCGTTTGTTGCTGGTGAACGAGACGGGGTATTGGGTTGGGACACAATTCGCTGAACAGCCTTGTCCAGGAGAAGGGCGTGTTCAGCCTTTTGAATTCATAATGAAATATTTTTCACTGATAGGGATCATTGCGATTCCGCTTCTTCTTTCCGCAGGTTGTTCGCCTTCAAAGGACGCGCATGCAGCGAAGCCCGAAATGACGCGCTGCCAGGACGAGCTGAATACGATTCCAGAGGTGGCGGCCGCGTCGATCAAAGCGCGAAGCAAGCTGCCTGACGAAGCGCAGGAATCGCTCGCCGGGATGGAGATCGCGCTGACAATAAACCGTATGGTCCGCTCCACGGCGGACCCGGACCGGGACCAGGACGATTGGTGTTACACCGAAAACACGCGCGAGAATTTCGAGAAGCTGGTGAATGCGCTGAAAGACAACGGCATCCCGCCAACGGTTGACTTCTTAGCCGGCGAATCCCTCGATCTGGGCCTTCAGGAAGAGTGGCTGCGCGGCGGCAACCTGATCGGCAGCCTGACCTACAAGGGCCGGAGCCCCAAGAAAGGGACCGCGCAAGAGTTCATAGACACATTGTCCAGGAACGAACAAGAACTCGCACCGGTGTGGAGCAAGTTCGAACGAAAGCAAAAGTACTTTCGCTATCCCTCTCTGAAGCTCGGCGTGGACACTCAGAGGCCGCGGGAGATTCGGGCCTTTCTGAAGCAGAACGGCTTTGTGGAAGTGCCGGCGACCATCGACGCGCGAGATGATTACTTCAGTCAACCCTATTGCGCGGCGCTCGCTCGCGGAGACAAGGTGTGCGCCAACTTCATCAGCGCTACGTTCAAGTCGACGCTGCTGGAAAGGACACAGAAGGCGCGCGCGGCGGCTCGAAAGATCGCAGGCCGCGACGTGAAGCAGATATTGATGATTC
>JBGQGO010000346.1:0-6221 GCA_041497455.1 Blastocatellia bacterium
ACCCTATGAGTCAATCAAAACGAGCCTCTGTGTATCTTGATAGTGATCTTCATCGGGCTCTCAGCCGTAAGGCGGAAGCGACGGATCGCTCGATCTCTCGTGTAGTCAATGAGGCCGTTCGGCTGGCTCTCGCCGAGGACGCTGAAGATCTGAAGGCTTTTCAGAGTCGTGCACACGAGCCCAACCTGGACTTTGACAATATGGGACCGTGTACCAGTAGCCATTCGGGAGAGCGGCCTTCGTTTTTTCCGCAGTGGTGCGTACAATATGGAATACGAGTGGGACAGGGCTAAAGCGAGGAGCAATGTCCGCAAGCACGGAGTGGACTTCGCAGATGCCGCAACCGTGTTCAATGATGATTTCGCAATGACTGTCCCGGGCGATGATCTGGAAGAGGAGCGATTCATAACCATCGGTATGGATGCGCTCGCTAGAGTTCTTGTTGTGGTCTATGCCTGGCGCGAGGAAGACATTCGAATCATTTCAGCGCGAAAGGCCAACAAGCGGGAACGCATGCAATACGAAGGTCAGCTATGAAAGACAATTACGATTTCAGTCAAGGCAAACGTGGAGCAATTGATGCGGTATCTCGAGGGATGACTCGGATAACGATTCCGCTTGATGACGAAATCCTGGACTGGTTTCGAGAGCAGGTGCGCTCCGCGGGCGGGGGTAATTATCTAACCTTAATCAACAAAGCTCTGAGTGAGTATGTGAAGAGCCGCAAAGAGCCGCTGGAAGAAGTCGTTCGCCGAGTTGTCCGAGAGGAGCTATCGTCGTCGCGTAACTCAAAAAAGAAAGGCAGACAACCGCAGCCTGACAGAGCGGGCTGACGGTCACGCGTCAGCTACGGCTGAGCCCTCAGAATTCCAGCCTCAGCGCGGCCAATGAACCCTATGGCCCGTACTCTCAGAGTAAGATCCCACGCAAAGATCAACTGGACGCTCGACGTTCTCTTCAAGCGCGAGGACCGTTTTCACGAGCTTCGAACCATCTATCAAACTGTTTCGCTTCACGATACATTGGCCATCACCGAGACAGACGGCCCAATCGAGATTGTCTGCGATGACTCGCGCGTCCCGTGTGATGAAACGAATCTTGCTTTCAAGGCTGCGGTGTCGTTGCGCGAAGCGGCGGGCTCTTCAAAAGGCGCGCGCATCGAGATCGAGAAACGCATTCCGGTTGCGGCCGGGTTGGGCGGCGGATCTTCAAACGCGGCGGCGACGCTTCTCGCGCTGGTCAAGCTGTGGCAGGTTGAGATCGACGAGCTAGCCCTCGTTCGAATCGCCGCGAGTCTCGGATCGGATGTGCCTTTCTTTCTGATGGGAGGCACGGCGCTCGGCGTCGGGCGAGGCGAAGAGGTCTCCCCGATCGAACAAGTGCAGTGTGAGCATCTGCTTCTTGTTAATCCGGGCTTTGCCGTATCAACACGCGACGCGTACGAAAAGCTTTCGCGGTTGACAAGGCCAGAAGCGGCTCTTAAACTACCTTTTACTTTACTGGCCGCTAAAGGCATCAGTGGGCTACCGCTCGTGGCGAGAAACGATCTGGAAGAGGCCGTGATCGCCGCTCACCCAGAAATCGCGGAAGTCAAACGCAGGCTCCTAAGCCTTGGCGCGAGACACGCTCTGATGTCCGGCAGCGGCGCAACTGTCTTTGGGGTCTTTGATAATTCGCAGACGATCGAGCAAGCCGAGTCTGAGGTGCGCGCAGCCGGTTACTGGGCGCAGCGCGTGCGCACGGTTGACGCGCGCGAGTATCAGGCCACGATCTTCCAGTGAGCAGCTCAACCTAGAGGATCGAAGATGGAAGATCGAGGATCGATCCTCTATCTTCCATCCTCGATTCTCTGTTTTGTGGCGGGTTGGTTTAGTCTTTAACGCGGTGAATTCCAGTCTAATCTTGTCAGCTTAATACTGGGGAGTCGCCAAGCGGTAAGGCAGCGGCCTTTGGAGCCGCCATTCGGAGGTTCGAATCCTCCCTCCCCAGCCAATGCAGAAAGCAGCGGATGCCTACCGCCTACTGCTTTCTGCCTACTGTTTCGTGGAGGCAGTGTGAACAACATTAAGGTCTTTTCAGGAAACGCGAACCGGCCGCTCGCTGAAGAGATTTGCCATCACCTGGGGATCGAGATCGGCAAGGCTCAGACCGGGCATTTCTCCGACGGCGAGTTCAACTTTCAGATTCTGGAGAACGTGCGCGGCGAAGACTGCTTCCTGGTTCAACCGACCTGCCCGCCGGTCGATTCGAACGCGATGGAGCTGCTGATTATGCTCGACGCGTTCAGGCGCTCGTCGGCGAAGCGGATCACGGCGGTGATCCCGTACTACGGCTACGCGCGAAAGGATCGCAAGGACCGGCCGCGAGTTCCGATCTCGTCGAAGCTCGTTGCTAACCTGATAACCGAAGCCGGCGCGGACCGGGTGCTGCTGTTCGATCTGCACGCGGGTCAGATTCAAGGGTTCTTTGACATACCGGCTGACCACTTGTTCGCGGCACCGGTGCTGGTCGGGCATTTTCAAGCGTTGCAGTTGCCCAACCTGACGGTGGTTGCACCCGATGCGGGAGGCGTCGAACGCGCGCGAGCTTATGCGAAACGCCTGGACGCAGAGTTGGCGATTATCGACAAACGCCGCGACTCCGAGCGGCTCGGAGAAGTTGAAGTGCTTCACGTCATCGGCGAGGTTGAGGGACGCACGGCGCTGATCGTAGACGACATGGTTGACACCGCGGGAACGCTGGTGAAAGCAGCCGAAGCGCTCAAGGAAAATGGGGCGAAGTCCGTGCTGGCTTCCGCTACTCACGCGGTGCTGAGCGGAGCGGCCGTTCGGAGAATCGAAGAGTCGCCGATCGAACAACTGGTAGTGACTAACACTATTCCGGACGGCGTTGCTTCCGGGTCGGCGAAGATCAAGTGTTTGAGCGTGGCGAAGCTTCTGGCTGAAGCTATTTTGTCGATACACGATGAAACGTCGGTCAGCAGGTTGTTTATTTGAGAATGAACCGTGAAACGTGATGCGTGATGCGTGATCCGTTGTTTCCGATCACGCATCACGTTTCACGCATCACTTTTGGAGTCAGTAAGAAATGATCAAGGATCTAACAATCAACGCAAGCGCGCGTGAGGGAGTGGGCAAAGGTCCGACTCGCCGGCTGCGCGCGCAAGGGATGATTCCCGCGGCGGTCTATGGCGAAGGCGGGGCCGCGGTTGCGATTGCGGTCAGCGCCAAAGACATCGCAACCATACTTCGCTCGGGTACGGGTCACAACACCATCTTCAAGCTTGCGATGCCGCAAAGCGACAGCGAACCCGCCAACGTGATCATCAAGGACTATCAAGTCGATCCGGTCAAGGGCCGCTTGCTGCACGCAGATTTGATGCGTCTGTCGATGACCACATTGACGCGGGTGAGCGTTTCGGTTGAACCAATCGGTGAGCCGCCCGGCGTCAAGAGCGAGGGCGGCATACTCGAGCTTCAACTTCGCGAGATCGAAGTCGAGTGCTTGCCGGGCGACATACCGGAGCACCTGACGGTCGACGTCTCGAACCTTCAGATCGGCGACCACGTGACGGTTGCCGACCTGGTCTATGATCGCGAAAAGGTCAGGTTGCTTGCCGACGAGAATCAGATCGTCGCCGGCGTGCTGGCTCCGCGAATGGTCGAGGAAGTCGTGCCTGTTGTCGCAGTTCCTGAGGGTGAGGCCGGCGCAGCCGCCGAGCCCGAAGTGATCAAGAAGGGCAAGGCTGAAGAGGAATAGTCCGTAGTCAGTAGTCCGTAGCGATGAAGAACTAACAACTGGCTACGGACCACGGACTACGGACTACGGACCATGAAGCTAATAGTCGGGCTCGGGAATCCGGGGCGGGAATACGAAATGACCCGGCATAATCTCGGGTTCATGCTCATTGACAGATTGCTTACGCGGGCTGGCGGCCGCCGGTTTCGCTCCGAGTCGAGCGCGAAGGTGGCGGAGGGCGCGCTGGCGGGTCAGCGAGTGTTGCTCGCAAAGCCGCAGACGTACATGAATTTGAGCGGCGACGCGGTTCGTCCCTTGCTCGACCGCTACGGCGAAGGGACGCCGGTGAATCTGATCGTCGCGAGCGATGATGTCGCGCTTCCATTCGGCATGATTCGAGTGCGGGCGCGAGGAAGCGCGGGCGGACAGAAGGGGCTGAAGTCGATCATCGAACGGCTGGGCACTCAAGAGTTCGCGCGCGTGAGACTCGGTGTAAAGCCCGATCACCCGCTCGATGATCTCTCGAAGTTTGTGCTTTCGCCCATTCGCAACCGCGACCGCGAGCAGTTGGAAGAGACCCTCGAACGCGCCGTCGACGCCGTGACGGTGATTCTGAGCGAAGGCGTGGAACGGGCGATGGCTCGCTTCAATGAACGAGTGAAATCAATATAGGACCTATGAGTCGAATAGGACCTATTTTTTTCTCACTCCTTGTTCTTTCTCAAGAGGTTCTACAAGTGAATCTCCTTGCTCTGGCGCAAAGAGACCAGGGCTTAACCGAAGCGTCGCGCGCCGCGACCGGATCAACTCGATCTCAGATTTGAGGTCGGGTATCCCGAGCGGCGGCGAGCGAAGTAATCCAAAAGGAGGATATCTCTCTGATGAGAGTTTATGAAGTGCTGTTTATCGTCGCTCCCAACATCGAGGAGAGCGACATCGAAACCCTTGTCACTCAATTGAGTGACGTCGCAACCAACCAGGGGGCCCGCATCGCGAAGATCGATCGAATGGGCCGCCGCAGACTCGCCTATCCCATCGGAAAATTCAACGACGGTCACTA
Organism: Blastocatellia bacterium; assembly: GCA_041497455.1. Classification (GTDB taxonomy): domain Bacteria; phylum Acidobacteriota; class Blastocatellia; order UBA7656; family UBA7656; genus Onstottus_A. The sequence continues at coordinate 4,799 of JBGQGO010000346.1, forward strand.
CGTGGTGTTCACCATCGAGGGAAGCGGCGCGGAGATCGCCGAACTCGAACGGCGCATGCGAGTTACCGACGCGGTGATCCGCTATATCACAATCCGCATCGACGAAGATTTGAAGCGCGCCGAGAAGTTTCGCGTTCGACGCGCGGCGCACGCCGCTGCAAGCGCCGGTTCTCGACGCGGCGGCCGTCGCGCTGAACCTGTTCTTCCGATAGGAAACGACGACGACGGCGACGAGGAGGAAGCAGGGCTATGAGCAGCGAACAGAGAGACCACGGCCGCCGCGACGACAGAGGCGGGCGCCAGGGCGGGGGACAAGGCGGCGGACGGCGATTCATACGCGCGCGCAAGTCATGCCGCTTCTGCGCCGATAAGGTCGATTACATAGACTACAAAGACGGCCGGCTTCTCGGGAGCTACATCCCCGAGCGCGGCAAGATATTGCCTCGGCGCATATCCGGCACGTGCGCGCCGCATCAGCGCATGCTTGCGACCGCGATCAAGCGGGCTCGCAACGCCGCGATTCTGCCGTTCACGTTGGATTAGTCCGTAGTCCCTGGTCCGTAGTCCGTGGCCAAGATCGGCTACGGACTACGGACTAAGGACCGTTAGCGAGGAATTATCAAATGGCACACATGGATGTTCTGCTTTGTGAAGACGTAGATAATCTGGGACAGCGCGGGCAGGTGGTTCGCGTGCGCGCGGGTTACGGCCGAAACTACTTGCTGCCGCAGAAGCTGGCCATAAAAGCCAGCGCCGGCAACAAGAGAATGCTCGATGAGCAACGGCGCCTGCTTGCTAAACGCGAACAGCGCGAGCACCTCTCCGCTCAAAGCGAATCCGAGAAGTTGCAGGGAATCGAGCTGCGCTTCGAGCGCCGCGTCGGCGAGCACGGGATACTCTTTGGATCGGTGACCGCGCTGGACATAGCCGAAGCGCTCAAGGAACGCGGGCTGCCCGTCGACCGCCGCAGGATCGCTTTGCGCGAGCACATCAAAGAAGTTGGCGACTACGATGTCACGATCAAGCTGCATCGAGACGTGACCCCTTCGATCAAGGTGCTGGTGCGCAAGGAAGGCGCGGAAGAGGTGAAGGCCGCGGAAGCGGCTCCAGCAGCCGATTCCACGCTGCCAGACAACGTCGACGCCGAGCCGCCGCCGGACGCGCTCGAAGCTTACGAATCGGAAGCGGAAATCGTCGAAGAGTAGCTCTTGATCGGCGCAGCAGCATGTGGGGGCGGAGTCCGGCTTTGGACTGCGGCGGCAAGGTACTCCGCGACGCCGCTTTTGCTGACGATTCCATTCGAACTCAAAAGCGGCGTCGCGGAGTACCTTGCCGCCGCAGTCCAAAGCTCGAACTACGCCGCTAAATGTTGCTCGACGCACTTGAAGCTTCCTGTTATCATCGCCCGCGCGGAATCGCTGAG
>JBGQGO010000347.1:0-6219 GCA_041497455.1 Blastocatellia bacterium
CACCCCACAGGCGCTTGCCAAATCCAACGCTGAATACATCGACTCGAATACCGAAAAACTTCGCGACTATGAAGTGACCGAACTCGTGGATCACTACCAAAGCACCGAGCACGAGAACGAATACGACTATCATCTGTAGAAAGCTTGCCAAAACGATCTCCTTCTACCAGCTTGATCTCGCTGGCTTACGATACCAACTCGTGATGAAGTCATCGAACCGCAACCTTGCTAAAGTCTATCGTAGCGAACGCAGAGTGTCTACAGTGGGCAGTGTGCAGAAGGCAGAAAGCATTAGGCAGAAAGCATTAGGCAGAAGACGGGAATTGAAAATTGAAAATTGAAAAATGCAAATTTGAGATTTTCAATTTTCAATTCTCAATTTTCAATTCCCGTCTTCTGCCTAATGCCTTCCGCCTTCCGCCTACTGCCTTCCGCCTTCCGCCTTCTTCCCATCGGCGCTTTCGGTCAACCGTTCAGCATGTGATCTCGCCCATCGGTCGGCTTCCAGAACGGCTTCGATGCTGGAGCACGGTTGAGTCTTGTGCGCTTCCATCGTCGCTTCGATCACGCGAGGAATGTCCATGAACTTCGTTCGCCGATTGAGAAACGACGCGACTGCGATCTCGTTAGCGGCGCTCAAGGCCGCCGGCATCGTTCCGCCTTCCCGCATCGCTTCGTAGGCAAGCCGCAAACACGGGAATCGTTCCATGTCCGGCTCGAAGAACTCGAGACGCGCGAGCTTATCAAATCCGAGCGGCGGAAGCTCAGTCGGAAGCCTGTCCGGATAGGTCAGCGCATACTGGATCATCAACCGCATATCGGTCACTCCCAACTGGGCGATGATCGAACCATCCACCATCTCGATCATCGAGTGAACGATCGACTGCGGATGTACGGCCACTGAGATTCGATCGGCGGTGAAACCAAACAGCCAACCTGCTTCGATGACTTCGAGGCCCTTGTTCATGAGAGTCGCGGAGTCGATCGTGATCTTCGAACCCATCTGCCACGTCGGATGCGCGAGCGCTTCTTCCACGGTCGCTTCGCGCATGCGCTCGATGGGTGTATTGCGAAACGGTCCGCCGGACGCGGTCAGTATTAGCCGCTTGACCTCGCGCACTTGCTCGCCTCGCATGCATTGGTGCAGCGCGTTGTGTTCGCTGTCTACCGGTAGCAACTCGGCGCCCGACTCGATGGCGGCCCGCGTCATAAGCTCGCCCGCCATCACCAGCGTCTCTTTGTTAGCCAGACACACGCGGCGGCCCATCGCCAGAGCCTTGTAGGTGGGTAAGAATCCAACGGCGCCGACCGTAGCTGAGACAACCGTGTCGACTCCGTCCAGGCAAGCGACCGCGATGAGTCCTTCGTCCCCGAAAGCGATTTCCGGAAACTTCTCGATCCCCAAGCCTCGCAGATTCTCCTTCAGCGCTGAGATGTCGCGTTCATCGGCGACCGACACCAGGCGCGGCCGGTAGCGCGCAATTTGTCGCGCGAGTCCTTCGAGGTCGCGGCCCGCCGCAAGACCAGCAATGACGAACTTGTTTGGGTGTGAATCAATAACGGAAAGTGTGCTCAGTCCAATCGAGCCGGTTGATCCAAGTATGCTGACGCTTTTCATAGGGTCCGGGAAGTAGCATAGGCTTTAGTCTGTGAAGAAAGTTCGTAGTCCGGCCTTCAGGCGGAAGTTCGTGACCGACCGTTGTAACAATTGCGCATTACAAACTTCCGCCTGAAGGCCGGACTACGAACTTTCACAGACTAAACGTCTAGGCTACTTCGGCCGCATTCTAGCACGTGCTGGTCAGGCTGATCAAAGAATGGGCATTTCTGAGAGCGTTGCGTTGAGGGGCCGGATGCTATAATGCGGGCTTGCGAATCTCCCGAGCGTGTTGCGCAAGCTGCCAGCTTGCGGAAACGCGGGACGCAAGCTGGCAGCTTGCGCTACGGTCTGATGCGGATTCTCATCGTCAAACTCAGCTCAATCGGCGACGTAGTGCATACGCTGCCTGCGGCAGCGCTACTGAGACGGGCGCTGCCCGGCGCTAGCATCACGTGGGTAGCCGAGCGCCGCGCGAGCGCGATACTCAAAGACTCACCGGCCATTGATGAGCTGATCGAGATTGACACCAGAGCGTGGCGGAAAGACTTTCTGACCGGTTCAACAATTGGCGACATGCGGGCTCAACTCAATCAACTGCGCAAATCGCCTAACTTGAACGGCGCAGGGCACGCTGACGTCGCGATAGATTTTCAGGGATTGATCAAGTCCGGTCTGGTCGCCTTCGCGTCGCGCGCGAATAGGCGAATAGGATTCGAGACGGGCGACCTGAGGGAGAAGGCCAGCAAGCTGTTGCTGACCGAGCAAGTGGAAACGTCAGAGTTCAATCACGTCATTGAAAAGAACCTCGCACTCGCGCGAGCCGCGATCGGCCACTCAGCCACTAAACCGGCCGCCGAGGGCTGGGAGCGCAGGCATCCCTGCCTGCCTCTTTCCGCGAGCGGCGAATATCTTTCTGCGCAGCGCCGGGCAGCCAGGGATGCCTGCGCTCCCAGGGAAAACGTTTCGAACAACGGTTACGAGTTTCCCATAGCCGTCTCGCCGGACGATGAACGATGTGTCGAAGCAGCGATCGAGAACCAGCGCGGCCCGTTCGCCTTAATCAATCCCGCTGGCGGCTGGCCCACCAAGCTCTGGCCGCCGGAGCGTTATGCAGAGCTCGCGGATTGGTTATCGAGCGAGTGCGATCTCACGTCCTTCGTCACGTTTGGCCCGGGCGAAGAAGCTCTCGCGCAAGCAGTTGCTTCGAACGCGCGGTCAGGGGCGGTCCGCCCGCTTGCTTCGACGCTCAAACAGTTCGTAGCGCTCGCGCGGCGCGCGGCGTTGTTTGTTGGCGGCGACACGGGTCCGCTTCATCTGGCGGCGGCAAGCGGCGCCCCGATCGTTGGGCTCTACGGACCGACCTCTCCGGAACGCAACGGTCCGTTTGATCCACGAGATATCACGGTTGGCCGAGACTTGTGGTGCCGTGCGGAATGTCACCGGCGCAGTTGTTGGCACTGGGAGTGTATGGATATTCCTATGAACGACGTCAAGCGCGCGGTCTTGAAGCGGCTGGCGAACGCGAAGGAAGAGAGAGCGGATTGACTTTCAAACAACTAGCTCAACGCATCAGAGTGCCCGCGGGCTTCGTGCTTGCGCCTCTGTTGTTTTTTTTGGCGCGGCCGGCGTTGGCGTCTCTTGCCGCTGGCGCGTTTGTGGCCATCATCGGTCTTGCGATTCGCGCGTGGGCGTCGGGTCACTTGAAGAAGAATCAAGAGCTGACAACATCGGGGCCTTATGCGCACACTCGCAATCCGCTCTACCTGGGCACCTTTCTTTTGGGGATGGGCGTAGCGGTCGGCGGAGGAGCGCCGTGGTTCGTCGCGGTGTTCGCGACGTTCTACTTGTTGATCTATGTGCCAGTAATGTTTGCGGAAGCCGAGACGATGCGTGGATTGTTCCCGGAAGAGTATGAAATCTACAGCAGGCAAGTGCCGCTGTTTGTTCCGCGCTTCACGCCTTATCGAGCGGCTTCCATGACTTCAGAAGGCACGATATCTTACCGTTCACAGGCCGGCAATGAACGCCAGTTCGATGTCGCCCTGTACCTCCGGCACCGCGAGTACCGCGCCGCAGTGGGGTTCGTCGTCGCGTATGCGCTGCTCGCCGCGAAGCTTGCGATTGGCTAGCAACGCTGGCACGCCAATCCACATCATTCGTATAATGAACGCTATGTTGAGGAAGGCGCTGGCTTCTGCCGCTTCGCTGCTGTTGGGCTTAAGCTTGGCTACCGCGCAAGTCTCCTCTGAGAAGGTCGCTTTCATTCCACCGAAAGTTGCCGATCCGCTTCCGTTCAAGATCGGTGAAACGCTGGTTTACGACGTGAGTTTCTCGAAGCTCATCTTCTCAGGGACCATCGGCGAGTTGAAGCTCTCGGTCTCAAAACCGTCGGATTCACCTAAGCCTGAGATGATAGAGCTAAAGGCCGAAGCCGTCTCAAAGGGATTCTTCCCCGCATTGTTTGGGATCAAAGTCAAAGACCGTTACATCTCGCTGGTCAACCAGACCGACTTCGGGATGCACATTTCTGCGAAGCTTCTCGAAGAAGGCAAAGTCCGCCGCGAGCAGAAGTCCGTCGTCAATCGCGAGGCCGGGCTGGTCACCTACACCGACCGCGACCTGGCGAACGTGAAGAGTGCGCCGAAGGTCAAAGAGAAACCGTCGCCAACGTGGATTCAAGACCTGCTGTCAGCCATCTATTTCGTGCGAACCCAACCGCTGAAAGAAGGCGACGTGATTCCAGTGCCGATAAGCGATGGCGCAGAGGTTTACAACATTGAAGTTATCGCGGGCAAACACGAAGAGATCAAGACCGGCGCAGGAAAGTTCAAAGCGATTCAGTTGACCGCGAAGGTGTTCGACGGGCGCTACATCAAGCGCAGCGGCGAGATGCTGGTGTGGGTGACTGACGACCCGACGCGAATCCCGGTGCGCGCGAGAATCAAGACTTCGGGCGCGACCATCACGGTCGATTTGAAGCGTATGTCATAACCTACCCATCGTAGGCTTGCTACTCAATTCGTTTGAACTTGTCTTCAGGCCCTGTCTCAGGAGGTGATTTGAGAACCAGGACCCCACTCTCAAATCGGAACCTGCTTATCTTAACGTCTGCGTTCTCGAATGTGATTGTCAACAAATTCCCCCTGATGTCGTATCTCCCCTTGCGGACCATGATGGGCATTCTAAACACCCATTCCCCATTTTGCTTGTACTCGGTGAAACCAAAAACATCTGTCCCATCAGCGGCTATAACACTCCATTTGCCAATGATCGCTGGATCTTTAGCGTTGCTGGGGCCTATTCGACGCATTAGGGTATTTCGCGGCGGATCATTTAGCCTCATTACTAGAGTGTCACCCCGAATTTCGATTTCCTGTGACACCGGTTCCCCCCTTGCGTCGCGCGCTGAGAACGTGATGTAAACGTGATTCCCGTCCAGTTTATATGTTCCCTTATTCATTCCAACGACGGCTGGAGAACTATGAAAGGAACTCAGATCGAATGTGCCATCCCGTCTGAAATCATAAATCGCCTTCATGCCCCATCTGCCAACAATAGGCGGGCTACCAGGTGCGCGCGGACTTAGCCGAACTAAACTAAGGATCCCCTCCTCTGTTTTTTGGATTAAGGTATTTCCCTCAATTTTGATCTCTTCGGTTTTAGTTGTGGCGCTCTCCGGAGGGGGTTGAAAAGTAGTTGTGATAAGCTTGTCTCCATCCAGTTTATAGGTTCCGTGAAGTAATGGCCCAAATGGAAAAGTGAACGAGCCGTCACGGCCGAACTCCAATGTACTGCCTAATCCCCCCCTCGTTGTTTCCATGGCCTCCCATCGGCCAACAATTTCGTTACGGGTTTTGACCTGCAATGAAAGGAACAATGAGATAAAGCTGAGCATCAGAAACTGTTGCATAATTGCCTCCGAGTTGCTCAGTATTCTATGCTGCTGGCAAGCTCTCCACAAGAAATAGCAAGACTCCGGTCCGTGCGCGCAGGCTGAAATGATCGTACCGGCAACACAGACTGAACGGTCTATGCTACCTCGGCACAGTAGATTCAAATGCAAGCTCGGCTTTGCACTTTGCGGCATTGCAGACGTAAGCGAAACCATCCGGGTCTACCGGCATCGAGTCATCATTGACTGTCAAATTCATCGAGCGAAGCCTTGACGCAAGCACTCGAAGATCTGACGGGCACGCGCCGGTCTGTTCCTTGTAGAGAAGGAGCAACGCGTTAATCGCGTCCAGCTCATCAAGCGAGCGTAGCTGCTTCAATCGTTGGACTGCTTGCGCGCGAACGTTTTGATCGTCGCTCGTCAGGTAGGTCGAGTACACAGCGCGCGCGGCTTCGCGGCTTCCTCCTTTGATCTTCATCAATCCTGCGAGGTCGCGCATCCACCACGGCGAGCCGGGCACGTCGCTCCCTTCCTCATACCAATGAGCCGCCTTTGCGTAGTAGTCCGCCTGCCCTTGTGCCGTGGACGTGTTTCCCGCTTGCCAGTAGATGTAACCAAGGTCCTGGTACAGGCGCCATTCGTTCGGGTTTTCGCGAATTCCTCTTTCGACTAAAGCTATGGCGGCCGGGAGATCACGCTCGGGCAAAAAGATCGCTCCGAACCGATA
>JBGQGO010000348.1:0-6210 GCA_041497455.1 Blastocatellia bacterium
CGCCTAACGCCCTCAGCACTAGGCGGCGGGTCGATCACCGCACGATAAAGACAGGCGCCGCCGTATCGAACCTCAACGCGATCCCGGCCCTGGAGTTCGCCTGTTCGATTCGAACGACCTCAGCCGTGTACTTCATCCAGTTATTTCTTTTGAACGGTACCTTGATTTGTCGAACGGGAGTATTCTGATTCAGAGATAACAGCGGATCTGATTTCTATTCTTGGCGGATGAGTGGCTCGCCTCAATCGGGCCGGATCAGACTGGCCAGGGAAACGGCGCAAACGACCTTTCGCCGGAGCTAAGCGACAAATTCGCTCCTGGGCGATTCCGTCCCCATCATTTCGTCGACTGAGCCCCCGCCCAGATCGGAGAGCCGAAGTAGCAGGTTCTGACGATTGCTCGAGTAGGCCAATCCCTCGCTCAGTGATATGATTCCTGCGCGAACCATGCGTTCCAACTCGCCATCGAACACCTGCATGCCTTCGAGGTTGCCATCCACCATGGCGTCGTGGAGCGATTTGCCTTCCCGCTCTCCCTTCTCTACGTAATCGCGGGTACGCGCGGTCGACTTGAGTATTTCGATAGCAGCGACGCGGCCGCGCCCGTCGGCCCTGGGGATCAGCCGCTGCGAAACGATGAACCTGAACGCTCCGGCTAGCCTCATTCGAATGATGTGTTCCTGACTCTTGGGAAACATTCCGATGAGGCGCTCGACTGTTTTGACCGCGTCCGTAGTGTGCAGCGTCGACAGCACAAGGTGACCGGTTTCGGACGCCTCGAGCGCAACCTCGCAGGTTTCAAGATCGCGGATCTCGCCAACAAGAATCACCTTTGGCGCCTGGCGAAGCGCAGCTCTTAACGCGTAGGCGAAGCTGGACGTGTCCGAATGCAACTCGCGCTGGTGCACGGTGCAGTTCTTGTGCCGGTGCATGAACTCGACGGGATCTTCGATCGTGACGATGTGGTAGTACTTAGTTTCGTTAATCAAGTCTATGATGGCGGCCAGCGTCGAGGACTTGCCCGAGCCGGTAGGACCTGTCAGCAGGACGATGCCATTTTTCATTTCTGCTACTTCTTTCAAAACCGGCGGGACGCCAAGCTGCTCGAACGACGGGATCTCGTTAGGCACAACGCGCATGACGATGGCGTGGGTGCCGCGTTGTTTGAAGATGTTGACTCGGAACCGAGATAGCCCGGTCAGGCTGAATGACAAATCGGCGGACCCGTACTTCTCCAGCGACTCTTCTGCAGTCTTGTTGCTGCCTATCAGCGCCTTGGCGATGCCCGCGGTGTGAGCAGGAGTCAGCAGCTCCATGCCAGGCAGGTGTACCGGAGTCAGCTTGCCGATGAGTTCTACTTGGGGAGGGCGCCCGGGTGAAAAAATCAAATCAGATATCTTGTCCGAGACTGCCAGCATTGTCTGCACTACTTGTGAAAAGTTGATCGTTGACATCTTGAGGAGTCCTTTGCGTGTTCCGCTCTACAGAGCGCAATCCACAAGTTCGTTCAGGGGCACTTCAGAATCAGCCAGGGCGAATGATGAGAAGCTCAAATGAGCGAAGGGGCAGGGCGCCGTCGAAGGCTCACGCACTAACGCGATATTAGCGAGCATTCTTCTAAAGTCAACAGTTCTGTTACTTCACGTGCAATGCTAATGAAAGGAATCCCACACGGCAGGCAGGGCGCTCAACCTTCATATGCAGCGTCCAGCAATTCGATGGGATGTACAACGTCCACGTTGAGCCCGCTGAGTAGGACTCCAGCGCCGATCTGCATGATGCACCCGGGATTGGCGGACGCAACCGTGTCTGCGCCGCTTTCCTTTATGCTCGCGATCTTGTCGCTAAGAATATCGTTGCTCAGTTCCGGATGTTGAAGGTTGTAGATACCGGCGCCTCCACAGCAACTCTCGAAGCCTCGCAGCGGGACAAGCGTGACGCCTGGAATCGCTCGCAGCACATCGATCGGCGCCTGAGTGATTCGCTGTGCGTGTATCAAATGACACGGCGCATCATACGCCACTCGCCGCTCGATGTGACCGGCGGGTGGGCGAATGCCAGTTTCAATCAGAAACTCGGAAACGTCTCTGACCTTTGAACTGAACTCGCGAGCGCGATCCGCAAACAGCGGATCATCAGCAAGCAGCCCGGCGTATTCTTTCATCGCCGCGCCGCAGCCCGCAGCGTTCACGATTATGCGATCGGCGCCGCTTTCGAGAAAGGCCGCGATGTTTATTCGTGCAAGTTGCCTGGCAGCGTCAAGCTGTCCGGCGTGAGCGTGGAGCGCGCCGCAGCACATCTGCCCTTCGGCATCCACCAGTTCGCAGCCATTCCGAACGAGCACGCGCTCGGTCGCCCGATTGGTCTGTCGAAAAAGTCCCTCCATCACACAGCCGTTGAGCACCGCGACGCGCGTCGAAGCGTTCGGATGCGCTTTTGGGGTCGCCTTGCGTCGCGACGCACGGAGCCGCGAGCGGCTCGCGAGCAAAAGCGCCAGCGCGAACCGAACCCTTCCGCGAACCAGGTTGGCCCGGAATGCTGCTCGGGCCAATCCGCTATCACGAAACCAGCGAGCCAACGCCAGCCCGGTTCGAAGCAGCCACGGCCGCGTGAACACTCTGTTGAGCACGAACCGCAGCAAGCGTTCAGACGATGATCCGCGTGCCGATTTCTCCTTGGCTACTTCTGCTCGCGCGGCTTCCAGCAGATGGCCGTATGGCACACCGGAAGGACACACGGTCTCGCAACCACGGCAACCCAAACAGAGATCGATGTGTGAGATGAATGCCTCACCAAGGCCCAACTTGCCTTCGACGACTCCTCGCATAAGGTAAATGCGTCCACGAGGCGAATCGTTCTCGTTGCCGAGCTGTCGATAGGTGGGGCACGCAGGCAGGCACAGGCCACAATGAACGCAGGTGAGCAGCTTGTCAGTGTTCGCCTCAAGCAGCGAAGCGAGCGCACCCTGACTCTTGGTTTCCTGTGTAGTCGTTACCATAGTCGTCATAGTGATGCGCGATACGCGACGCCTGACCGGAACGGCCTTTTACCCGTCACTCCTCACGGATCATAGACCCAAAACGAACCTTCCCGGATTCAACAACGACTGTGGGTCGAACCTGGCTTTGATCGATCGCATAAGCTCTGCAGTCGATCCGACGTCCCCCCATGCATCCACCGCGCGCCTTGTTTCTGCCGGAGCTTTCTCAATCACCAGCGTGCCGTTGGCGCCTGCCGCGCTCGCGCGAAGCCGTTTGATCTGATCGACGGCAGATCCGCCGTCTGCATCGAACGCCAGCCGGATTATACCAGTGCCGATGTCAGCCGCGGCAACGCAGTCCAAATGAGTCAGGAACGCTTTCTCAAACTCCGCGGGGACCGCTGATAGCGGCACGCTGAGCCTCACGCGCATCGCGCGCTGGTCGAAGTCAGCAACTTCCGCCCAGACCGCGCCGGCTTCAATCTCACTCAACAGGGTCGCTTTGTAGTTCTCGTCGATGGCCTGAATCACCCAGTCCACCTGATGCTCAACCGCCGCTTCGCTGTCGATGAATCGAATTAACAAGGCGTCGTCGGGCCAGTTCGACGCCACTGACTCAAACAGCCGCCGCGTGAGAACGACCGATGCGGGCTGAAGCTCAGAGGCTAACACTCGCCTGGCAAGCTGAAAGAGCGGGCCGCGATACTGCGAGGTGATCACTATCGTCGAGCTGCGATCCGGCAGCGGGCGAAGCTTGAACGTAAGCTCCGTTATGATCGCCAGCGTGCCGTAACTGCCGGCATAGAGCTTGTTCATATCGTAGCCCGCCACGTTCTTGACTACCTTGCCGCCCGACTTGCTCTCGGTTCCATCGGCGTGAACAAGCCTCAACCCGATCACGTAATCGCGGGGCGTCCCGAACCCTAATCTGAGTGCGCCGCTTGAATTGCACGCCGCGATCGCTGCGAGTGACGCACACTTGAAGCCCGGCGGATCGAGCGGCAACCACTGCCGGTCTCGCACTGTGACAGCGTTGAACTCGCTCAGCGTCAGCCCCGCTTCCACAGTGGCGGTCAAATCGGGTGGGCTGTAATCAATGATGCGGCGCATCCGCTCAAGGCTCATCACCACGTCAGCGCGTTTTAGGGGATTGCCACACTCGAGCCAGGTCATCTGCCCCGCCGGGACGACCGCTACGTCCGACTCCGAGCAAACCTTCATGCACGCCGCTACTTCATCCGCGGACCCCGGCCGAACGAGCAGCTTTGGGCTAAGGCCATCGATCTTCAACTCAGGCTCTTCGGTGACGTGATCGCGGCCGACAATTGACGTGATTGACCTGGTAAGTGCGTGTTGTTCAGTCATTCGAGATTCAAAGGCTCCAGTCAGCGGTGTCCCGAGAGAGAAGGCGAATCCGTGGCCGAGGCCTGCCGACTGGGGGAGCAGCCTCGTCGTTGTTCTCAATCAGTTCCGCGAAGAAACCTCTGAACTGGCGAGAGAAGTCACCCAGGTCAAGCGACATCAGAAATGAAGGCAGCCGATCGAGCTTGTCCACGACGTTGGCATGCATTCCTCGCGCGCCCCTCGCATTGCCGCGTTCGTAGTGATACAAGCCGACGGCAGCTTGAATTAGCATCTGATAGAACACCTTTGTATCGCCCGAAGAGCGCAGCCAGATTTCCTCCCATACCTCGTGTGCGTCGAAGTAGCGCCCGGCATTGAAATGCTCGATGCCTTCCAGGTAGTGGCTGGGGTAGACTCCCGATTGAGTAGTGATGAAAGCCGGCTGCTCGGCCGACCTCTCGTCTGCGGCCTCGCCTTCACCGGGCGCTTCGGCTAGATGAGCTTGCTCATCCGACGTTTCAAAAACGAATATGAAAGGTCCCGCTTGAATCTGATCGCCCTCTTTCAGCTCGACCCAAGAAACACGTTCACCGTTAGCATGCGTGCCGTTCTCGCTTCCGTTGTCAACGAGAAAGAGCTTGCCGTTATTGAGCTCGACGATGAAATGCTCACGCGAAACGGTCGGATGCGAGAGGACACAATCAGACGACTTGGCTCGGCCAAATGTCACTTTGTCTTTGTCGAGCGGCACGCGCTCGCCGGTTCGCGGTCCGGAATCAAATCTAATAGAAGCCATTGTGTCAGAGCTTATCGCCGAGTGATTTGCACGCTGAGAATCGAAGCTTACTCGAAAGCGCGGATCGCCTGCAATGGCGAGGTACAGATTGGGAAGTCGAGTTCTCGCACCTCAAACCAAAGCTGTGGTAGCATTTCGGCATAGCAGAGTGAGAAAGGGGCCATCTCGATGAGTGTCGCAACTACTGATTACCTCGCAGCCATCGCGCACCTGCCAGCCGGAGCGGTGCTGCGCATCGACGACGTGCCTTGGGAAGAGTATGAGAACCTGCTTGCCGACCTGGGCGAAGGCTATGCAGTCCGCATCTTCTATGACAACGGGAGGATGGAAGTCATGGCCCCCGCATCTACGCATGAAAAACCAAAGAGCGTTATTCATACTCTCGTCACTGCTGTGAGGGACGAACTGGATATCGATGTCGAATCACTTGGCTCCACCACTCTAAGAAAAGAGATGAGAGCCGCGGGCGCCGAACCCGACGACTGCTTTTACATCCAGAACGCAGCGCTTGTCATCGGCAATGAGGACCTAAACCTGGCGTACGACCCCCCGCCAGACCTTGTGGTGGAAATCGATTGGACGAGTTCGTCGCTGGATCGGTTTGCGATCTACGCTGCGCTCGGTGTACCGGAGATTTGGCGGCTGGCTCGAGGCCAACTGAGAATTCATCTTTTGGCCGGCGACCGCTACGACGAATCGCCAATCAGCGGGGCCTTCCCGTTCTTGACGGCTCAAGTTCTTACTGAGTTCATAGCACGTGGACTTAAGGAGGGAGAAAGAAGAGTAGCGAGCGCCTTTCGCGAGTGGGTGCGCGAGCATCATCACCCGCCTCAATGATCCGAACGCCTCAATGCTCAGCCGGAGCTCACGCCGTGAGGCGTCTGCAGCTTGTGCTTGAAGTCTTCCATCCCAAATCCACAATACCGGCAAGTCTTGAAAGTGGGAATGACTTTGCCCGGATTGCAGAGTCCCTTCGGATTGAACACGTCCCTCACCGCCAGCATTCGCTGCATGTCGTTCTCTGAAAAGATCAGCCGCATCGATTCGATCTTGTCCATCCCGACGCCGTGCTCGCCGGTGATCGACCCGCC
>JBGQGO010000349.1:0-6207 GCA_041497455.1 Blastocatellia bacterium
CCCGAAGGGTTCTGGAAGTTTGGAATCGTGTATATGCATTTGACGCGGCGGCCCTCGGAGCGCGCGCGGCCGATTTTCTCTCGCAGGTCGCTGATGACAATGCCGCCGTCATCCTGGCGCACGCCGATCATGTCGGCTTGCGCATTGTGCAGCGAGATGATTCCGCCGATGTAACTGGGAAGCTCGACCAGCGCGACATCGCCCGGATCGAGTATCACTCGCGCGATCAGATCGAGCCCCTGCTGTGAGCCGGTTGTCATCACGATCTGGGAGGTCGTGCAGCTTTCGATGCCGCGTGCACGGAGGATGGCGGCTACGGCCTCGACCAGCGCACCCTGGCCTCTGGTGGGTCCGTACTGAAGCGCGATCCGTCCGCGCTCGCGTATGACGCGCGCTGAGATTTCCGCGAGTTCTTCGAGCGGGAATGTTTCAAAGCTCGGCGCGCCCGCCGCGAGCGAGATCACTTCTTTGCTGCCCAGCAAAAGCGTGAGCTTGCGGATCGCGTTAGGCTGCAGGCGCCGCCCAAGCACCGAGAGCATCTCGTCGTATTCGATTTCTGTTTCGAGCATGGGCGCCGCCGGGAATCAGCCTTTCACGTCAAACGCAAACTGCACAAGATGAGAGGGGTCGTTTGGATCGTTAGATTTTATGGTCACCGACTTCGTGTGCGGGCCGGGCGATTTGCCCGTCTCAACTTTTACGTTGATCTTGCCGGCCTGACCAGGCCGTAGGACTTTGGGAAAGTCCACCGTGGTGCATCCTCAGCTTGGCACGACTGACTCGATGTTGAGATCGGCGAGCCCCCCGTTCTTAATGACAATCGCGCGAACGAGGGCCTTATCCTGAGGCTGCTTGCCGTAGTCTATCTTCTTATCCGACACGACCAGTTTCGGTGCGCGCGCATTGCCGGCGGCCGAAGCCTTTGCCGCGTTGGCGTTGCCCGCCGCAGGCGATTTCGCAGCGGGCGCCGGCGGCGGCGGTATCTGTTGCACCGTTAGCGGCGCCGGGCTTGGAGCGGCGGCCGGAGCGCTGCCGTGAGCAATCTGAGGCTGCGGAGCAGAGTTGCTGTTGGCTTGCTGCGGAGCGTTGGTGTTCGAGGCGCCTGAGTTCTCGGATGGCCCCGAGCACGCCGAGAGCAACGCTACCAGCACAAGCAGGGCGGCGTAGGGTGTTAGATTCAAGCGTTTCATCGCGTCATAATTTAGCACAAAAAAGTACGCGGTGTGCAATGACCGAACCTGACGCGCTCCCAGGGTCATTCAGGCTTGCTCTCCGCTTCATCGACTCTCAGCGTCACAACCGTAGCTCCCCAACCGCCAGCCGCGGCGGGCGCATCTCGAAAATCAACCACGCAGGGCGTGCGCGAGAGGGTCGAGCGAACCATCTCGCGCTGCACGCCGATTCCCTTGCCGTGAATGATGCGCACCCAGCGCGCGCCACGTAGGTGTGCCTCTTCGAGGTAGTCTTCAACCACCGCGCAAACCTGACGAGGCGGGATCGAGTGCAGGTCGATCACGTCCTGGAATTCAATGACCACAATATCGGGAAAGGGATTGTTAGGGGCGAGCTGCTCGCTTTCGTCTTCAGCGCCGATCTTTGTCGTTGAATGCGCGGGACTTTTCGTTTGAAGCTTGCGGCGAAGCCTGCCGAACAAAAAGTCGAGGAACATACTTCGATGATATGTACCTTCCGCGCGAGCCTCAAGGGTTGGAGGCAGTTATCACAAGCTTGTTTTGATGCTTTGGGAGCGTTAGCTTGCCCGGTGATTTGAAAACATGAATAATCGCTTATTGAACTTCTCCTCGCGCGCAGCAATACGCAAAGCGCGCGGTCTGCTTCTGCGCTTCTATGATCTTACGGACTATCACTTCTCTGACTACAGCTCTACTGCTGGCCGGGTTCGAGGTTTCGCCTCAAGTTCCAAGCGCTGCAAGGCAGAACTACCCGGCGGTCATAAAGGATTCTGCAGATCGGCGGGCGAAGGCCGAACGCGAGTGGAGGCGGATGCTTGACTCCTATGGTGTGCCGCAAACGCCGCCCGACCTTTATCCGATCACCAACACGCCGCGCTCGCTGCTGGGCGTCTCGAACGGGATAAAGCTCCTTGCGGCCACACCCGAGCCCGGCACTGAAACATTCGCGCTTCGCGAGGCGATGAAGGCGTTCATCGATCGCTGGCGCGAGTTGCTAGGAATCGATCCGGCGTTGATCTCACTGATCAGCGCTGATACATCGGGCGACGCCGAGCGGCTGACTTATCGCCAGGCTAGCTACGCTCATCCCGTAGCGGGCGCCTTCGGCGAGATGGTCGCGGTCGTCAGCCGTGACGGACGGCTGATGCAGCTCGACGATAGGTTCGTCCCCCATGTCGATTTGCCTTTGAAGCCGTCCATCGAACGAGACGCCGCCGCGAAGAAGGTCGTCGGCCGGACCTTCAGCTACACAGACATCGCCGGACGCGAGCAGCGGACCCAGATCGGCGAGCCAACCGAAGTGCGCGTCAAGCGGCTTGTGATCCTGCCCATCGAAAAAGGCGATGCGGTAGAGGTCCGGCTCGCCTGGGAAGTGATAGCCGGAAAGTCGCTCTCGTGGACTGTGTACATAGACGCGGTCACCGGCGAAGACGTGCGAATCGTTCAGAACTTTCAGACGTGAGGCGCGGTGGAGGAAGAGACAGAGAGCGGAGGAGCGGTGGAGCAGAGGAGCAGAGGAGCAGAGGAGTGGAGGAGCAGAAGACCGGAGGAGCAGAGGAGTGGAGGAGCGGAGGAGACCCCGGCCCCTCTGCTCCTTCTCCCCTCGGCCCCTCTGCTCCTTCTCCCCTCGGCCCCTCTGCTCCTCCGCCCCTCGGCTTTTCTGCCCCTCCGCCCCTCCACTCCTCCGCCCGTCTCCCCGTCTCCCCCTCTCCCCCTCGCTCCGCCCGCGGCCGCTCCGCGCTCGAAAACGCCGGCGGGCTCGCGCTGATACTCGTGGTGATGGGCTGGATTCAATTTGGCGGTCCGGCGATCCTCGATAACGACGGCTACTATCACATCCGATGGGCGGCGATGCTGCGCGAGAATTGGCCTTACCTTCCTGCGTTCAAAGCTCTGCCGCTCACCACGCTCAACGCGCAAAACTACGTCGATCATCATTACCTGTTTCACGTGTTGTTGATTCCATTCACCTTTGGCGACCTGAGAGTAGGCGCCAAGCTCGCGGCGGTTGTTTTCTCGAGCCTCGGCATAGCTTCGCTGTTCGCGCTGCTGGTCGCGTATCGAGTTCGATATCGATGGCTGTGGCTTGCGCCGCTGGTTGCCGGCTCCGAACATTTCCTGTATCGCATGTCGATGACCCGCGCGCCCGCGTTGTCGCTTGCCCTGCTCGGCGTCGGAACGTATCTGATCTTGAAGAGAAAGCATGTCTGGCTTGCGCTGCTGTCGTTCGTCTTCGTCTGGTCGTATAGCCTGTTCCCGCTGATGCTCGCTTTTGCGGCGGCATATTCGATCACGGTTTATTTGTCTGAGCGCCGAATAGATTTGTGGGGCGTGCTCGCTTCGGCAGTCGGGATAGTCGCCGGGCTCGTGATCAATCCTTATTTCCCGAAGAACCTCTCGTTGTTTCGCGAGCACGTGCTGATGAAGTATGCCGGCACTTACCCTGTAGATGTCGGGGTGGAGTGGTATCCGTACGAGGCGTGGGCAATGCTCGGCATAAGCGCGGTAGCATTCGTGGTCTACTTTGTTGGGCTGTTGGCGTTTGAGTATCGCGAGCGCGAGCGCGACCTTAAGCCGCTGTTCTTTTTGGTCGTGTCATTCGTGCTGCTGCTGATGGCGTTCAAATCGCGGCGCTTCATCGAGTACTGGCCGCCGTTCGCTGTCCTGTTCGCGGCGTTCACAATCGGTCCGAAGCTTGAACGCGTGAACCTCGCCTGGCTGGCGCGCACGCGAGATCGAGCGATCGCGGCGATCGCGGCGGCGGTTCTCGCCTTGGCGGCGATCCTCTGGATGGGCGGGTGTCTCTGGCACGCTCGCGAAGACGTGAAGAGCGAGACGGACCCGTTCGCATATCGAGGCGCATCCGAGTGGATCGCAACAAATACGCCGCCCGGCTCGATGATCTTTAACACGGACTGGGATGATTTTCCGATGCTGTTCTATTACAGCCCGAACAATACCTATGTCGTCGGGCTCGATCCGACTTATCTTTACGATCGCGATTCCGAGTTGTGGAAGCTGTACAAGGACATCACTCTCGGCGACGAAGGCAATCCGGCTCCGCTGATCCGCGACCGGTTTGGCGCTGAGTACGTGTTCACCGACAACGAGCACCCGGGCTTTTTGCAAATAGCCGAGGACGGCGGCGACTTCGAGAAGGTTTATGAGGACAAGTTCACGACAGTGCTTCGGGTTCGAAAGCCTGATGAGCCGAGGCTCGACAAAGAAGAGAGCTCTCGGTAGCAGGCCAAACGGGCAAGGGTGTGTGGTGATTGTGTTAGGGTGACGCACGATTTCATGCGAATGTCACCAGGAGGAACATGCACGCATCAAAGTTCCTGACCGCTGAATGGCGTCATCTGGCGATGCTGAACTTCGAAGTCGATCCCGAAGTTCTGCGGCCATTCGTGCCAGCCGGAACCGAGTTGGATCAATGGCACGGCCGAGACTTCATCAGCGTCGTTGGATTCCTGTTCCTCAACACACGCGTCTTCGGCATCGCGATCCCCTGGCACCGCAACTTCGAAGAAGTGAATCTGCGCTTCTATGTAAGAAGGAAGGCGAGCGACGGATGGCGGCGAGGCGTGGTCTTCGTCAAGGAAATCGTGCCTCGCGCAGCGATCGCGCTGACCGCCAGGGTCGTCTACGGAGAGAACTACGTCGCCGTCCCCATGAAGCACCACATCGAAGGCGAGAACGGCTGCGCTGAAAAACCGCGAACCGTCTGGTACTCCTGGTGGTTTCGCGGGCGAGAGAACCGAATCGAACTGACTGTTCAGGGCGACGCTGTCGAGGCCCCCGAAGGAAGCGACGCGGAGTTCATCGCCGAACACTACTGGGGCTACGCGCGGCGGCGAGGCGGGCGTACAATGGAATACCGCGTCGAGCACCCGCGCTGGCGGATTGCGCGGGCGCCGGCAGCGCGGCTCGATTGCGACGTGGATGGACTCTACGGAAGCCAATTCGTCGAATTCTTGCAGGGGCAGCCGGCCTCCGCGTTTCTCGCCGATGGATCGGATGTTACAGTCTTCAGAGGAACCTTGCTGCCTTCATGAGAAGACAATGAGGGAACAGGAAGAGCCGATCGGAATTGGACCGCCTATTTGGACTGCGCCGCCCTATTCCGCATTCGTTGACTCTCGCATGCGTGGCGGCGCTTTTGCACACGTCGAAGAAAGGTTCTACCAGCAGATTCTTTTCCGCGTTTCATCCCTTCGCCAAGCCAAAGCGCCGCCACGCATGCGACAGTCGTTCAATTCGCAATAGGCGGCGCAGTCCATATAGGCGGTCCAAATGAGCCGCTGACTGAGACAGTTCATGATTGGATACAACTCCAGGTGCGCGGCGCAGACGTTTACCGCCACGTGATGCGCCGGATATGGGCTCGAAACACAGACTAAAGTCTATGCTACGCCGTTGCTTGATAGCCCATAGGGCGTCCGGTATACTCCCACAAGTCTTTGATGGAGAAGTCGCCTAGTGGCTGAGGGCGGCGGTTTGCTAAACCGCTATAGGCTGTAAAGGCCTATCGAGGGTTCGAATCCCTCCTTCTCCGCCATTCAACCGAGAGCCGGGGTTCAAAACCCCGGCTCTTTGTTTTTCAGCGATGCTTCACGAAACGCCGAGCCATTCGGTTCTCCATAATATTGGGATTCAGCCCACAATCAATTGAACTCGGCTACCACCGGCGCGTGGTCGGAAGGCTTCTCCCAGCGGCGTGGTTCTTTGTCTATCACGACGGACGCGGATTGTTTAGCGAGCGGCTCGGTCACCCAGACGTGATCGATCCGCAGTCCCATGTTCCGGCGAAAAGCTCCCGCTCGATAATCCCACCACGAATACTGTTTCTCTTCTGAGTTGTGCATTCGGAACGCGTCCACGAATCCCCATTGCTTCACGCGGTTCAACGCCTCTTTCTCCGGGTCGCTGAATAGAATTCTTCCGCGCCAAAGCACCGGGTCGTACACGTCGCGGTCTTCAGGCGCGACGTTGAAGTCGCCGCACAACAGCACAC
>JBGQGO010000350.1:0-6180 GCA_041497455.1 Blastocatellia bacterium
AATAGAAAATAGAAAATAATATGATTCTCGCGCGAGTAGTCGGCAACGTCGTAGCCACTCAAAAGGACCACCGGTATGAGGGCGGCCGGATCATGGTCGTCCGTCCCATCAACCCTGATGGCTCGGACGCGGGCGACGAACTGCTCGCTCTTGACGCGGTCGACTCCGGCGTAGGTGATATGGTTGTCGTCGTTCGCGAAGGATGGTCCGCGTCTACGACGTCGACCGGGAGCCCTGGTGCGGCGATCGATTCTGCCATCATCGGCGTCGTCGATACGGTCGAGGACAACGCGTAGGACTGGAGTTGAGATAGTGTGGTAACGGGGAAGGCATGCCCAACCAGGATAAGGAAACAGTAAGACGGGTACTCGAAGCTTTGCTCGAGAAGCTCGATGGAGAACCGCGCGACGGCGAGGACAGGGCTATCTTGTTGTCTGAGGGTAGTGATTCAACGTCCCCGGTGATCGTGCTTCTTGGCGGCTTGAACTCTGGAGCCCGAGACGCAGTTGCGCACCGCCAACCGAAGGTCGATGAGCTTGGACGGCCGGCGACTGCGAACTTGTCCGCGCGTGCTCACGACAACCCTCAAGCCTCACATCCTGGACTCGAACGCTTTCCATTAGCCGAGACTCAGTCACACCCTGCTGCCCCCAAGGCTTGCTTCATGGAACCGGGCCGCACCTGTGTTAGTTCGGGTGCTTGCGAAATGCGCGGGTATTAGCCGCGGGCGCCTCGCTTGCGGCCCCGACCGTAGTTGAGGTTATTGAGGAAGTCATGGGTGAGCAATCCAACCTGACCTTCGCTGATCAAGGCGAGGCGCGGACGCTGGAACTCAGCGCTGCGACGCTGCGAATCGGACGCCACGAAGAGAACGACCTGGTATTCGATAATCCTTACCTCTCCAGGTATCACGCTGAAATTTTTTCAGACGGCTCACGGATTCTGATTCGCGACCTGGGCAGCACGTCCGGAACCTTCATCAACGGCGAGCGAATTACTCAGCGGCGTTTGAAAAACGGCGACGCGATAAGGCTGGGCAGAGCGCGAGGCATCGAGTTCGTGTTTCACTCAGATGATTTACGCGACGGCGCCGGTCACAGCGCCGAACTCAAACCAGTCCGCGTGATCACGCCCGACGATACGCTGTTCATCAACACCGCGAGGCTGCCGCACTCGGGCGACCTGGCTGACCAGACCATTGAGCGCCTTCGCGCGCTCTACGAATTCACCAGCGAACTGTTGACCGCGCACTCGTCCCAGGATTTGAGCGACCGGCTGGCGGCGTTCATGAATCGCGCGATCAAGGCCGAGCGTTGCGCGGTGCTTTTGTGGGATAACGCTTCCAGAACACTCGAGGTCTCTTCCGCGTGTGGCAGCGAAGAACCTGTAGCGCCGAGCCGCACCATCACCGATCTCGCGTACAGCGACAACGTCGCGGTGCTGAGCCTCGATGCGGGCACGGATGCTCGCTTCGCCGATGGCGACTCCGTGAGATTCGGTTCCATTCGATCGGTGATGTGCGCGCCGATTGGCTCCAAGAGCCGGCTGTGGGGCGTTTGCTACGTCGACAATGCCAGCGGGGAGCTGGCGTTCGATGACGAGGCACTTGATTTCTTGACCGCCGTGGCGAGGCAGGCAGGAACTGCGATGGAGAACCTTTACCTGCTGGACGAGCAGAGGCTTTCGCTAGAGAGTTTTATTCGTACACTCGCCGCATCGCTCGATGCGCGCGATGACACCACAGCCGGTCACTCTGCGCGAGTAAGCGCGATCGCTTCGGGCATCGCGCGCGAAATGGGGCTCAGCGATTCGGACTCAAGGGCCGTCTATTACGCGGGCTTGCTCCACGACTATGGCAAGATCGGAGTGCGAGACGATGTATTGCTGAAGCCCGCAGCGCTAACGCCAGAGGAATACGAACACGTTAAGCAACATCCGCAGCACACCTACAGATTGCTCTCCAAGATGCGGTTTCCTGAGGACCTCGCCGATGTTCCGATGGTTGCAGCATCCCATCACGAACGGTGGGATGGCTCCGGATATCCGCGCGGGCTCAAAGGCGAGCAGATTCCGTTGGGGAGCCGCATCGTCGCGGTGGCCGATGCCTACGATGCGATTACTGAAGAACGCTGCTACAACGAGCCGATGTCGCCTGAGATGGCTTTGGGTGAACTCACGTTGCGGTCGGGCACTTACTTTGATCCGGAAGTCATGGAAGCTTTTGGCAGGTACTTCGACAATGTGATCGAGCCGCGACGCAGCCTTCTTAACGAGCGCACGACGTTGAAGGAAGCGTTAAGCCAGGAGTAGAGGAGCAGAGGAGCAGAGGAGCAGAGGAGCAGAGGACCGCAGGATCGGAGCGTCTCTTTCGACATCAATTGCCGATTTTCCATTTTCGATTTTCCATTTGCCATTTGCCATTTTTTCAGTCCGATGGACTCCGGGAATTCGATTTCTCTATTTTTCATTTTTGTTTGCATTTTGCCGCCGGGACAACTAGCCCGCCGTCACATCCATGAAACCAGAAGATCCATTGGATTGAAAAAATGGTAAATGGCAAATGGAAAATCGAAAATGGAAAATCGACAACCACTGCTCCTCAGCCCCTCAGCTCCTCAGCTCCTTTTCTGTTCTGCCGCACGAGCGAGGTCACAATCCGGGCAAGCCCTTCGACAACCGAGAGTCCTACCCGGTCCTCGCGATGAAACACGGCGTTACGGGTTTCATTCCCAGCCTTGTACCTGATCGTAAGGATGTAGTCGTGCTCCTTCACGTCAGGCGTTTTTCTTCCCGGCATTAAAAGAGCACCGGGCCCGAGCGCCAGCCACCACCAGGTCGGACGCACGCGCTTGCCTTCGATCATCGTGCTTGCGTCCACGACGTTTGCTTCGAGGATCGACGACGCTGAAATCTTGACCGATCTAGTGCCCGGTATCAGTTCGGCAACCTCGATCCCTTCGACGCTAATCATCAGGCGAACAGGCCCGGCGTCCTCGAATCTGTCAATGCCGTCGAGATAGCCGATTTCTACCCGAGTCGTCTCCATCTTGCCAGCCGTGCTTCCACTGGAAGTAGGCGCGCCGCACCAGATGCACTTCTTTGCGCTGGCGCCATTAGCGCGCCCGCATTCATCGCAGTAGATTGGACTCATAAGAAGGATCGTGAAACGTGATGCGTGAAACGTGATTTGTGATGCGTGATTCGGTGATTCGTGAAACGTGGCCTGGAGCAATCGCCCCGTCTCCCCTTCTCCCCTCACCTCTGCCCCTCAGCCCCTCAGCCCCTCACCTTTCGCCTTATGCCCCGGACCTCGCAGCGGCCTGCCTGGCAGAGCGTTCGTTTGCTTGCCCGCGAACACTACCATCCCACCGTTCACTATCACGTAGCGCATTCCGATTGACAGCCGATTCGGGTCTTCAAACGTCGCGACGTCGCGGATCTGCTGCGGATCGAACACGACGATGTCCGCAAAGAAGCCCGGCTTGAGCAAGCCGCGATCAACCAGGTGAACTCGATTCGCCGCAAGCGAAGTCATCTTTCGTATCGCCTCTTCGAGCGTCAGCACGTGCTCGTCTCGGACATAGCGGCCCAATATGCGAGGGAAAGAGCCGTAGCCTCGCGGATGAGCTTTGCCTTCCGCCAAACGCCCCGTAGTCGCCACCGCGCCGTGATCTACTCCCACGCTCACCCACGGCTGCCTCAGCGCGAGCTTCACATCGTCTTCGCTCATCAAGAAGACGATCATGCTCGTCTGCGCGTTGTCGGCGATCAAAAGGTCAAACAGCGCGTCGATCTCATCGGGCTGGCCATCGCGCGGGCCCATCATTCGCGCGACTTCGTTGATGCGCTTGCCTTCGTACTTCGCAAGCTCACGGTTCAACACGCTCGAGATCAGGATGCCTTCGCCGCCGCCTGCGCCGAGATAGAAGTTCTCCCAGTTGTTAGAAGGCGTGCGCATTTCTTGTTTCAACTTCTCGCGCGTCGCGGGGTCTTTCAATCTCTCGACGAACTTGGCCGTGCCGCCCTCGTGCGACCACGGCGGCACGGCTGCCCCAAGCGAAGTCGCGCCCGCGACGTACGGATACTGATCGGCGGTGATGTCCAAGCCGCTCGCCCGAGCGGCTTCGATCTTGGCGATCACGTCGCGCATCTTTCCCCAGTTCGCCTTGCCTGCCATCTTCAGGTGAAAGATCTCGACTGGAATATTCGCTTCCGTTCCGATTCGAATCGCTTCATCGAGCGCCGGCATGATCGAGTTGCTTTCGTTACGCATATGCGTCGCGTACACGCCGCCGTAGCGCGAAGCGACTTTCGCCAACTCGATCAACTCTTCGGTCTTCGCGTAGAACGCGGGCGCGTAGACGAGAGACGTGCTGATGCCTACGGCTCCGTCTTCCATCGCCTGAGCGACGAGCTTTCGCATCTCGTCTAGTTCAGCGGCGGTGGGAGCACGGTTCTGGTCGTGAAGCACGTACTGGCGAACCTGTGTCGCACCGACATAAGTCGCCAGGTTGATCGCCGCGTGGCTGCGTTCAAGACGTGAGAAGTATTCGCCAAGCGTGCGCCAGTCAGCGGTTATGTTGAAGTGTTTTAAGAACGGCTCGCTCTCTTTGAGTATGTAGTCATTCAAGGGCGCGGGCGAGCCGCCTTCGCCGGTGACTTCTGTGGTGATGCCTTGAAAGACTTTCGATTCGGCTCGCGGGTCTATCAACAGGTTCAGCTCAGACTGGCCGAGCATATCGATGAAGCCGGGCGCGACGATCATCCCGCGAGCATCGATGCGCCGAACTCCGCGCGTGGGACCTATGCGTCCGACTTTGACAATGCGGTCGCCGCGAATCGCGACGTCGCCGTAGAACCACGGGTTGCCGGTCCCGTCAACGATGCGCCCGTTCATGATGATGATGTCGTATGCTTCGACCTGAGCTTCGAGCGGCGGCGTCAGCGGCGCCGCCACCAGAACGAGCGCGAGTGCTATCACGAGTCGCTTCATCGATTCCTCCGGGGTCGGTTATGCTAATCCGGAATAGACCGCTGATCAGGCGGATTGAACGGATTTGCACGGATCAGATCAGTGTAAATCCGTCGAATCAGTGTCATCAGTGGTCTATCCGGTGTTGCGCGGAGATTATAGTGGGCTCTGACAGACTTCAACAATGGTTGCTTCGCTTGGGGTTGGTGATCGCAGCGGTGCTGCTGATTCGCTTCGCGATCGATTTTTCCGAAGGAATGAAATGGCAGCTATCAGCGCCGTTCTGCGTGCTGGTCATCGTCACGCTTGCAGTGGGCGTCGCAAATGTCTTCAGCGCGGCAAGGTCCGAGAGCGTGACGCGGCATCAGCCTCGTCGCGATGCAAAGCGATCTCTGTTGCTAGCGGCGATCCCTCTTGGGTTTCTAGCGTCATCGCTCGACTGCATGGGACTGAGCCTGCAAGGTTGTTCGCCCTTCTGCACGTTCGTCAAGCTGGCGTGGATTCCGCTGATCGCTGCGTTCTGCGCGGTCTACTTTTTCAGAGGCAAACAAGTTTGGCTTACTGCGATTACGGTACTGTCGTTCGTCCCGCTCGTGCCGCACTGCGTTTGTTACAACGTAGGAAACGCGTGGTGGATCGATCGCATCGGCGCGAGCCCTCTCTGCTACGGCTGGGGTTTCGTCGTGGGCGTGATCGCTGTCGGAGCATTGTGTAAGGGCGCGCATCTTTGGCTGTCGCTGGTTGTATGTTTGACAATCATCGCCGGAGCGAGCGGGTTCTTCGTGTCGCACCACTATTTTCGGTTTCCGTGGTGAAAGCAGCGCCGAGCGCTCTGAACTGAAAAAGGTAGAACAGCCTTGCGAGCAGTTCTACCTTCGAATACCGCTAACGGGACTCGAACCCGTAGTCTCCGCCTTGAGAGGGCGGCGTGTTAACCACTTACACTATAGCGGCAAAGATCAAACTTCGAGCTTCAGTATACACAGCCTATTTCATCGTCGCAACGGAACGCATGAATGAACTGCTCACAAATCTTACCCGCCCCGCAATGAGACCGTGAACCTCCGAGGATGCCACGGGCTTGTCCCGTCGGAGGTTCACGATGGCTGCTACAACGATCGCGTGCGACCCGAAAGATGCCACGGGCTTGCCCCGTCGGAGGTTCGCGCTGCTAACCGCCGAATAGCCGTGCCGCCAATCTAGCAGCC
>JBGQGO010000351.1:0-6172 GCA_041497455.1 Blastocatellia bacterium
ACTGCGCCGCCCTATTCCGCATTCAACGACTGTCGCATGGGTGGCGGCGCTTTTGTCTGCGTGCGGAAGACACTACCAGAGCCCTGTTCTGTGGTCGCTCACTTCGATTATGCAAAAGCGCCGCCACCCATGCGACAGTCGTTGAATGCGGAATAGGGCGGCGCAGTCCAAATAATCCCCCGCAGTCCAAAAGCGCTTTCGTGGTCTATTTCAGTTCCAACAGCGCGGCGATAGCCTCGCTCACTTCCTCTGCTCGAACGTCCCAGGTCGACTCTTTAACTGCTTGTTGACGGGCCTCGCGTTTGTCCGGTGAATCGTTCGTGAGCGCGTCTTCAACCTTCGCGATGAAGTCATCGTAGCCGCGAGAAACGCGCAGTATACCATCCAGCCTTTCGTATTCGTAAATCGGCGTAATGACCACCGGCTTACCGGTCGCCAGGTATTCGCGCACCTTGATCGGGCTGCCGTAGTTCACGAATTCATTGTCAGTCACCCACGGCAGCACGCACACATCGAACGCCGCGGCAAACTGCGGCATTGATGAATACGGCTTCGAGCCGAGGTAGTGAACGTTCGAGAGCGACTCGATGTCTAAGGGCGAGGCTCGCAGCCCGACGAATACCCAGCTCCAATCAGGATGCTTACGGCTGACATAGCGGATCAGCTCTTGATCGATGAGCCACGGATCGATCGCGCCGAAGTAGCCTAAGCGAGGGTGAGGCACGCCGGCGATGTCATCGGGCTGCGTCCATTCTTGCGAAGTCGCCGAAGCGAAATGCTCGTAGTCGACAGCCTGTTCGAGCAGCCTGGCTTTCCCGGCGATCTCTAAACGCGTCGCGGTTTCTTCTTCAAACAGCTTTCGGCCCGAGTAGTAAACCAGGTCGGCGCGCGCCAGCAGATCGTCGTGCATCTCGGCGATGACACTCGAAGCGGTCGCGTGGTCCATTTGATTCGCGTCGTACTTGTCCGAGACTTGATAGATAAACGCGCGCTCGCCGAGCCGGCCAACAACTTCGCGCGCCGTAGGAATAGCTATCCAAAGAATCGGGTCGCGCATATCGAACGCAACCATCAGCAGCCTGATCTGCGCAACGAGCAGCCAACGATTGATCGCGCGCGCCCAGCGGCTCGAATAGAACGGCAGCACCGGAGGCGAGACGACGATAATGCCCTCCTCGGTGACGCGAACCGGCTTCGCGTAGCTGCGCAGTTTGCGTTTGATCTTGCTGAAGAAGTCGCGGCTCGCAAGCGAGGGCAATCCCATCGAGATCGAATTCACGAAGATGACGCGATTCCCGGCGCGCGCCAGCCTTCGCATGATGTGGTTCTTGGAGTGCTGATGGTGATACCACCAGTCCTCGCCCGCGAAGCAGATGATTGATTGGTTTCGGATCACGTATGACTGGTTAGGAGATCGGCGTATTCGAGTTCGGCGGGTTCTGGAAGATCGCCGGGAGTCAATGCCTGGGCCGTCTGGTTTTTCAAAACCCAACGCCTGAATAGCTCGATGCTGAAGCGGTACGCGCTTCCATGTCCTTCCAGTCCTTCCAGGATTTCCTTATGGCAAAGGCTCTGAAGGCTCGCTTGACGCTCGGCCAGAGTGTGGCTGTTCGTATCGCCTGTCGCGATCAAACGCAAGAGTTCGCGCTCGGCTTCCGAGCAGTCCGCAGTCCACGTGTAGACGAAATAAGCCTGAGCGGTGACCAGCACCTTCTCGACTGCAACCTCCAGGTCAGCAGCAGTCGCCAGCATCCGCTTCTCGGAGTTCAGGTAATTGACCAAGTCCGAAGCGACCGCTTGGAGCAGATACGGCTGGCAGTGCGTCAACTCGATGATCTGTTCGATGACGCCTGATTCGTATTGAAGAAGCGGCACAGGCTCGGTGATTAACTCGCGAGCGTCTTCCGGGGCGAGGAAGCTCAACTCGAGCGTCTTTACGTTGATCAGGTAGTCGGACCAGTTGATGGTTTTCATCTCTTCGAAGCGGTGACTGCCGGAGAAGAGCACCACTATTCGCTCGCGATGCTGAACGATGGTCCGCAGTTGATTGAGCACTTCGGTCGTGACCTTCGAAGCGGTGATACCCTCTTCGAGTTTTTCATACTCATCGAAGGTCAGGAGGATCTGCTTTTGCGCGGCCCTTGATGATTCCTCGATCTGGTCGAGGTACTCGCCAAGACGGGTAAATGCGTATCGCTCGAAGCGTTCGAGTTGAGGTCTGCGGGCTGTTTCGACCAGCGAGCGTTGGTTCAGCGCATCGTGAATTGAAGCCGCGAGGTGATAACAAAAGGCCTCGTCGCCCTCGCGCCACTTCGCATCCTGGCAGTCGATGAACACGGGAACGAACTTGCTGCTAAGCAGACGAGGCAGATTCAATAGCGTCGAGGTCTTCCCGATGCGGCGGCGCCCGTAGAGGAGTAACGCCGGTCTTTGAACGGGATTGATGATGTTCTCCTCGATTGCGACGATGATGTCTTTCCGTCCCTTGAATAGATTGTGGTCCCGGACCATCAACGGGTTGCCGACCACGTATGGGTTGGGTATGGGCTCGAAGGTGATTCGCTTGCGGCACTCGGCTTCTTCCGCCTTGACGATTTCAAGCCATCGCGACGCAGCGGACTGGAAGGCTGGTCCGACAGGAGGTTTGATTAGCACCATCGCATCGCGAAAAGTTTCGACGGCGCTGCGGAGTTCTTCGAGCACTTTCATCTGGCCGACAGTCGTGACTCGGGTCAGGTAGTCGCTTGCGAGCTCAGCGACTCTGCGAGTGTGTCGCGCGGCATCGTCGAGTCCGGTCGGCAAGTACTCGGCGTCGGACGGCAAGATTGCCAGGGTCTCGGGAGCGGAGGCCATCTTCTCAAAGGTGCCGGCCCGCTGGAGGTTGTGAACGACTATCTTAACCAGCGCTTGTTGCGCGGCACGGCGCTGATGCGGAAGCCTAGCTACGTTCGCGATTTCACTCATACCACGCTCGCAGTCGACCCTTGCGAGGTCAACCAGCCAATCACTAAGAAACGGGAGCGGCATCGCGATGGCCTCGTCCCAATAGACCGGTGAGTTTCGGAAGAAGGGGAAGGGGTCCGTAACTCTCCTCGATCGCATTCGCTGAAAGGCATAGGGAACGACATAAAAAAGCCGAAGGTAGGCAAAAACGAAAACGCCAGCATATCCAAGGCCGAACGGCAGAGCCAGTGTGATACCACGGTTCAGCCCGGCGAGCAGCCCGGCGACCAGCCCACCGACCAGTCCAACCACCAGCCCGGTGCGCAGCCGGAAACCCGGTCTGCTGCCCAGTCCGATCATCAGCCCAGCGCTCAGCCCGCTGCCCAGCCCGAGGGCTAGCCAGCCGACCTGTCCCACCCCCAACCCAAAGCTCAACCCACCGCCCAGCCCGGAGCCCAGTCCGACGGCGAGCCCAGCGCCCAGCGCAGCGGCGAGCCCCCCCCCCAGCCCCCCGACCAGCCCGCCGACCAGTCCCCCGAGCAGGCAAGAGATCACGACCGATACAAGAGCTTCAGGCCATTTGAATCGAATCCCCGACTCAGACAGGATGCCAATGAACGCCACTGCGGTGAGAACAACCGCCAGTTGAACCAGAAGGACTCTGAGATAGAGTAGTACTGCTTGCCTCCTCGTCAATCCTCGTGCTTCTGCCTGGAGAGTGATCGGCTTGAACAGCGCAAGGTGAAGCCAGTGCAATGATTCTTTGAGATAATTCTGCATGATTCTTTACTGACTCGCGACTACTCGCCTCTCACCGACTTGATTGCATCCAGCAACTTCTTGATGTTATCCCGGCTGATTAGCCTCTTCGCCTTACGGAGGTTCTTCGGATCAAACCTGCCAACCAGGAAGTTGCCGTATTCCCGCGCAATCTCTTCAGTCAGGGCATCCTCGTCGAGGCCGCGTTCTCTGTTCCTCACCACCCAGTCGCACACTATCTGCAGCTTGAGCGGATGAGTCTCGACGTTCGAGAGGATGAACATCAGCTCCTCGTCGCTGAAGCTCACGCTCTTATCATAGAACACGAGGAACTCTTGCGCCTCATCGGCGGTGAATTCCTTGACTTCAACAACCGTAAACAGGTTGTAGAAGGGCGAGGTCAGCTTCCCCTCAAGAGAAAGGCTCTGAAGAGTTCGCTGCGTTGCGGTTACGAACGCCATCTTTCTCGTGTTGAGCTGCGCTCGGATGTGGTCGAAGAAGTCTTCGCTGAACTGTTCACGATGCTTGAAGGTGTTCTCGAATTCGTCCAGACAGAACACCAGCCGCTGACCCGCCTTCTCCAGGGCGTCGATCTGATCACTGAAAGCCACGAGATTCCCGTTGAGCGAGTTATCCGGTTTGACCGCATCCGCCGGAACCTCAAGCTTGTGCAGCACCGTCTGGAAGAACCCCAGGGCCGTGTGATAGTGCGCGTCCTGGAGATCAACGTAACAGAAGCGATAGCTTGCGTCGTTCAGCCGCCGCACGCCCGTCTGGCAAAGATGATAGAGCAGCGAAGACTTGCCGATTCGCCGTTCTCCGACTACCGACGTGCTCTGCATAGTCCCGAGGCGCGTGATGATCTCTGCGATCTGGTTTTCGCGCCCGAAGAAGTCATCCGGATCGGTGATCACTCCACGGTTGCAGAAGGGATTAGGCGCTTGACTCATCGGTGCTTACCTCTGAACAACACCAAACTTGATTCCCCAGGATTGTTACTAGAATATGCCAGCATCGAACCGGGCGACAAGGTTAAGCTGGCGAAGAATTCACGCCAGCTTACACGCAGACACCTGGCGCACCACCCGCAATCCCGGGAGAGACTGTGAAAGCTCCGAGGATGCCACGGGCTTGCCCCGTGGAGCTTCACGCTAGCTGCTAGCCCCCGAATAGCCATTCCTCGAGACTAGCCGCCAGCGTGAATCTCCACGGGGCAAGAGGCTGTGTGAAAAGTCCGAATGTCAGCAGAAGGGGTGATCGAAAATCATTAGGCCCCTGTGGAAAACGCGTCACGGGGCAAATACGCGCTGTACTATTCACCACACTCGCTATTCGCCCGACTTTTCACACAGCCTCCAAGCCCGTGGCATCTCGCGAGTCGAACGCGATCGTTGTAGCCGCCAGCGTGAATCTCCACGGGGCAAGCCCGTGGCATCCTCGGAGTTCTCACTCAGTCTCTTGCGTTGGTGGGATTACCTGATTACTTGTGTATCATCGACTCCTTACCTGCCTGCTAAGGATCGCGTCGAACACTCGCGCGGCGTTATGACGCCACGTGTAACACTCGATCGCGGTCTTTCTTGCGGCAGCGCCGAGCCGCGCGCGCAACTCGCCATCAACCGCCAGCCGCTCGATAGCTTGCGCAACTCCGTTGGCGTCGCCCGGCTCTACAAGCAAACCGTTCTCGCCGTCGATGATCACTTCACCGACCTGGCCCAGGCGGCTCGCGACGATCCCTTTTCCCATCGCCAAGTATTCGAACAGCTTCGTAGGCGAGCCGAAAAACTCAGTGCCATCAGTTGAAGGCACGTGCGGCGAAGCCAGTATGTCACACGCGTCCAGGTAAGCGGGCACCTTCTCGTGCGAGATGCTCCCGGTGAACGTCGCGCTCACGGCCGCCGACTCGATGATCGATTCAGTTTGCGCCCGCTGTTCGCCAGCGCCGATAAAGACGAAGTGACAGCCCGCTTCTTTTGTAATCAAGCGGGCTGCCTCCGCCAAAACGGGAGCGCCGTGCCACGGACCGAACGTGCCTACGAACCCGATGACAATCTGGCCTTCGATACCAAGCGCACGCCGAATCTCGCGACCGCCACAATCCGGACGGAAGCGGTCTGTGTCGACGCCGTTCGGGTTCACAATGATCTTCCCCGGACTGATGCCAGCCTCGATCAGGTTGCGGCGTTCAACCTCCGACACCACGAAGATCAAATCAGCCGCGCGCAGGTTGAGCCGCTCGAAACGTCTCAGCAGCCAGAGCAGGCCTACCGGATCCCACTGCCGGCTAATCCATACCTCCGAGCCGTTGTACTCCAGCGCCAGCGGAAGCCCCGTCACCGCCGACAGCAGAACGCCGGTCCAGTTGAAGCGGCTGTAGCGCTGATAGATGAAATCGATTTCGTTTGCCGGTACTGCGTTCAGCAGCAGACTCTTCGCAGTGAACACGAGATTGTTCCACAGTTCAAACAGC
>JBGQGO010000352.1:0-6160 GCA_041497455.1 Blastocatellia bacterium
AGCAAGACAACTCGACCGTTTGCGTTTCGAGCGAAGGCGGCGGACGAGGCGGCAGAACCCCAAGCGTGATGTACGCGGTTGGCGGCGGCGAGAGCGGCTACATCGCCCCTCATCCGAAGAACCCGAACCTGTTTTATGCCGGGAGTCAGGGCGCCTTGCTCACTCGCTTCGATCGCTCGACCGGACACACTCGCGACATTCAAGTCTATCCGCTCTTCTTTTCGGGGATGCCTGCGAGCGCGTTGAAAGAGCGCTGGCAGTGGACGTTTCCGATCGTCTTCTCGCCGCACGATGCGAACGTGCTCTACACTTCGTCGCAACACCTCTGGAAGACCACCAACGACGGCCAGAGCTGGGAGCGCATCAGCCCCGACCTGACGCGCGCTGATCCGAAGACGCTTGGCGATTCGGGAGGGCCGATCACCAAAGATCAGAACGGACCTGAGATCTACGGAACGATCTTCACCATCGCTCCCTCGCGGCTGGAATCGAACACGATATGGACCGGCTCGGATGACGGGCTGGCTTACGTCACTCGGGATGGTGGAAAGAAGTGGGAGAAGATCACGCCGCCCGGCCTGGCTGAGTTCAGCCGCATCAGTCTGATCGAAGCCTCGCCGCACAAACCGGGGACGGCTTATCTTGCGGCGAAGCGTTATCAGTTGGACGATCGCGCGCCGTACATCTTCAAGACCAGTGACTACGGCAAGACGTGGACGAAAATCGTAAACGGCATTCGCGCGGATGACTACGTTCACGCGGTGCGCGAAGACCCGAAGCGGCCGGGTTTGCTTTACGCGGGCGCCGAGCACGGCATCTACGTGTCGTTTGACGACGGCGCGAATTGGCAATCGCTGTCGTTGAATCTTCCAGACACCCAGGTCCCTGATCTGGTCGTCGAAGACAACGACCTGGTGATCGCTACGCATGGAAGATCGTTCTACATTCTCGATGACATCGGCGTGCTTCGTCAGCTCACGCCGGAGTATGCAAGCGCCGACGTTCATCTCTTCCAACCACGAACCGCGATAAGGTCGGTGAGTCAGGCCGCGATTGACTACTACCTGAAGAAGCCCGCCGACAAAGTCACGATCGATATTCTCGACGCGAAGGGCCAGATTATCCGCACGTTCACGGGTTCAACGGACGACGACAAACGGACGACAGGCCCGGGCGCTGGAGCAGCAGAAGGCGAGTCCTTCGGTCCGCCCGCGGCAAGACCGCCCGCGCGAAAAGCGGGCACGAATCGTTTCACGTGGGACTTGCGCTATCCGGGCGCGACGGTGTTCGAAGGGATGATCCTGTGGAGCGCTCGCGCTGAAGCCGGACCGCCCGCGCCACCGGGGAACTATCAGGTCCGCTTGACGGCTGACGGGCAGACTCAGACTCAAACGTTCGCAATCAAGCGAGACCCGCGGCTTACTAACGTCACCGATGCCGATCTTGCCGAGCAGTTCAGTCTGGCGATGAAGGTGCGCGACAAGACAAGTGAAGCCAACGAGATGGTGATCCTCATCCGCGAGATCAAGAAGCAAATCAAAGATCGCTCAGAAAAAGCGAAGGATCAGATTGTGTCAGACGCGGGCGAGTCGCTCTCGAAGAAGCTCAGCGCGGTTGAAGAAGAAGTGTATCAAGTGCGCAATCAGAGCAATCAGGACCCGCTGAACTTTCCGATCAAGCTGAACAATCAGATCGCGGCGTTGCGTCGAAGCATCGAGACCGGCGACGGCCGGCCTACTGCTCAGTCGTACGTAGTGTTCAAGGAACTCTCGGCTCAGTTGGATGCGCTGCAGGCGACGCTCAATGAGATCGTCAAAAGCGACCTCGCGACGTTGAACAAGATGCTTGTGGATCACAAGCTCGATCCGATTCGGATAAGGGAAAACCCTCGCGCGGCGGACAACAGTCAAGGGATCAGATAGCTATGCATGAGTCCGATTCTATTGCACGAATAGTGGAACGCTGGAACAATAAGGCGACCGGCTTGCGCCCCGGCCTGGGTAGTCCGTGCGCACGGAGGTTGGTAACATGAGCAAACTGAACATCGAAAAAGAGGATACAACGGAAGAGGACGTTGCGGTCGCTTTGCATTCGTTGATCGAGCAGCAAGAGGTCTCGCCGATTCATGATCTGGAGAGGCTTTCAGACTTATGGCCCGCCGACGATGATCCTGACCTTCTTTTGAACTTTGTCCTGGAAGAGAGAACTGAGCGACGACGTCTACAAGTCGAACGCGAACAATCTACAGTGTCTATCCCCGCTGACAAAACAAGTTAAAATAGACTACAATCGTATCCTAGTCGTTGATACAATCGCGTCACCGCTCGGAGGTGCTTATGTCCCAGGACATTATTGAGGGCGAGATTAGACGGGCCAGCCCAATGATTTCTCATCAGTCGGCACTTTTAGATAACATCCGAGCGAAGGCCGCTCAGTGTTGCCAGTCACACTTATTGATTAGTATTGATGAACACGTGCTTGGTGGCATCCCACATATTGCTGGCACTCGTCTTTCTGTCGGTCAGGTTCTGGGACGGCTTTATGTGCTTGGGAGTGTCGAGGATGTTGCTCTTTACTACCGTGGAAGTATCACGCCTGACCAAATCAAAGAAGCCCTAGCTTATGCTCAAGACTTTATTGAGTCGGTTTGCGAACCATCTGAAAATAATGGTTGACGAAACATTCGGTGAACCAGTCGCAGACGCGTTAAACAAGGACATTGCTTCCATTAAGGCAAAGACTACCTTTGAGTGTGGCTTTGCCCAGGGAACCGACGACCGTGATCTCATCGACAAAGGCAAGCGATTAAATCGTATTTTGCTCACCTTTGATCGTAATACGATTGATCAGAGACGCTATCCGCCTTGCACGCACGCTGGAATAATCATTGTAAAAGATAAGCATTGGACACCACGGAGTATAGTCAAAGAGCTAAAAGCGTTCACCCAGACCGGCAAGCGCAAACTTGTACTTCATAGCGTCACTCACTTACATAGAGATCACGCTGTTATCCATCAGCACGACGGTCGGAAAGATGAGATTTGGTTTTAGAAAGTACGTGGCTAACACCCGATTCATAAGGTCATATATGCTGGCGACCTCTGGATTTTCGAATACCGCTGCTCTCGCATGATCGCGATCACCTTGGCCAGAAATATTCAGGATCTCGGCTACTTGGATTTCGACTAAACCAAACGTCTGGATCTCTAGACAGAGAGATTGATGGCTACTGATTTCAAACCGGTCGTTCAAGCCAAGACTCCTCTAACCACAAACCAGGTGCGCGGATTCTGGGCGGCGTGGGGCGGATGGGCT
Organism: Blastocatellia bacterium; assembly: GCA_041497455.1. GTDB lineage: Bacteria > Acidobacteriota > Blastocatellia > UBA7656 > UBA7656 > Onstottus_A. Next base: position 3,316 of record JBGQGO010000352.1, read on the forward strand.
CTGGACGGAATGGACTCGTTCATCTACGCGCTGGTGATGGTCCCCGCGCTGAAGGAACTCCTGCCGCGCTCCGGAATTCCCGGCGATCAAGCGAACGTCGGTTATTACGGCGGGCTGCTGTTCGCACTGTTCCTGGTCGGGTGGGGACTCTCGCTGGTGTGGGGTCCGGTAGCCGACAAGTTCGGCCGCGTCCGCACGCTGATGCTCACGATACTCTGCTACTCGCTTTTCACATTTCTCGGCGCAGTCGCAACGAGCGTGTGGCAGCTTGCGGCTTTCAGGCTGCTGGCAGGCGTAGGCATCGGCGGTGAGTGGTCAATGGGTGGAACATTCGTCGCCGAAGAGTGGCCCGAAGACCGGCGCAAGATGGCGGCCGGCTACTTGCACACGGGCTACTATTTCGGTTTCTTCCTCGCGGCGATTGCGAACTACACTATAGGCGCGAGCTTCGGCTGGCGCGCCATGTTCGCCGTAGGCGGAACTCCGGCTTTGCTTGTAGCATTCATTCGATACGGTGTGAGAGAGTCCGAGCGCTGGGAGAAGAAGCTGAGCGAAGTTGGCCGGTCTTGGACGATGGCGCGCGCGTTCCTGGCTCTCTTCACTCCAGAGTATCGCAAGCGCACTTTGCTGAATTCGACTTATCTTCTCGTCTCGATCATTGGCCTGTGGGCGGGCTCGGTGTACGTTCCTGCGTCCGTTACTCAACTGGCGAAAGAAGCAGGCCTCGGCGACGCGCGAGGCGCTCAACTCGCCTCGTATGCGACGATGATTCTGGCTGTCGGCACGATCGCCGGTTGTCTCGTGCTGCCGATGCTGGCTGAGAAACTCGGGCGCAGAGCTACGCTGGCAATCTATTTCGCGTTAATGGCGGTGTTCATCGCGCTCGGCTTCGGCTACGTGTTTTATCTGGGGGAGCGAGCGCTCTTGTGGTTTATGATCTGCCTGTTCTTCCTCGGAGTAGGCGGCGCGAACTTCGCGATGTACACGCTGTGGCTGCCCGAGCAGTACCGTACCGAGTGCCGAGCGAGCGCGTTCGCGTTCGCGACTTCGGCGGGGCGATTCGTTGGAGCCGGCATAACTTTCTTAGTCGGCGCGGGGGTCTCGCATTTTCAAACGATCGGGACTCCGGTGGCGCTAACCTCGCTGGCGTTCGTGGTTGGGCTTCTATTGTTGCCGTTTGGAGAAGAGACCAAGGGGAAGCCCTTACCAGCGTGACAAGACGATTCAAACACAACGGTGCCGGGCCACTCCGGCATCAAATTCCAAACTTACAACTGGGCTGGAAATGCGAGACTAGTTCGCGCGATTCAGGCAGACACTTCTTTCTCTTGCGAGCGCATTTTTTTGATGCGCTCGGCTATGAGCTTCACGGACAATCTGTGTATTTCCGCCGTTCGAATCAGTCTCCAACTACATAGAAGACTGATAAGAACGAAAATGATCGAACTGATCTCCTTCAAGAGAGCAACGTTTTCAAGAATATCGTTGATCATGGCAACTTCCTCATCAGTTCCTCGATTAGTTTTTCCAAGTGCTCAATAGTTCGATCCGTTCTCGTCTTATAGAAGTACAACGCAAGAATCAAAAGCGTCGGCGCAAGTCCGATTTGCGCTATTGATTTTACGACCTCGCCAAAACCAGCCGCTTCGGCCTGAAGTAACAGAATCAATATCAAATGCTTACGACCTCATTCTTTGATTTACCCCCTACTGCCCTTGATCTACTACTCTCTGAGTTTCTTAGATTAGGCTGATAAGATGTCGAACGTTATTCTGACTCCAAGCTAAGCCCTCTGTCAACGAAATCAACGTGAGCGGAGAGTCTTCAAGGTGCCCAACCCCGGGTTTTTTCCGGCTGCACTCCACCCAACTATCGGCATCCTTACGAACGATGCAAATCCATTCGTCTGCATGTATAATGCACTTCGCAACAATAGACCGAACACGACTCAACGGAGCCCCCTATGTCGAAATCTGACAAGTCAAACAAAGACACTTCCGCTGCCGAAACCAATCACAAGCCCAAGCCCGTCACCGGCCCACTCGCGTTGCTGATCGCGACTCGCAAGGGAGCCTTCATCCTTCGAGGCACAAAGAACCGCGAGAAATGGAAGCTGTCCGATCCCATTTTCCTCGGACACATGGTCCATCACATAGTCCAGGATCCGCGCGATCCGAAGTCTATTCTTATGGCTTGTCGCACTGGGCACCTCGGGCCGACAGTGTTCCGCTCAAACTATTTGGGAAAGACGTGGGTTGAAGCTCAGACGCCTCCGGCTTTTCCCAAAGCACCTGAAGGAGAAACGGGCCGCGTCGTCGATCACGTTTTCTGGCTCACACCCGGACACGCGAGCGAACCTGGCGTCTGGTACGCGGGTTCATCGCCTCAAGGACTATTTCGCTCCGAAGACGGCGGCGCCAACTGGGAAGGCGTTTCGGGTTTCAATGACCACCCAATGCGCGAAGCCTGGACGGGAGGCGCGGGTGACGGGACGCCGGACGGACCCAAAATGCATTCGATCCTGATCGATCCTCGCGACCCAGATCATATGTACATAGGAATGTCGAGCGGCGGCGTTTTCGAAAGCACCAATCGCGGCGCCGGCTGGAAACCGCTGAACAAGGGGTCGCTCGCCTTGTTTTCACCGGTCCCGGATCCCGAATATGGTCACGATCCCCATAGCGTGAAGCTTCACCCGCTGAAGCCCGATCGTTTGTATCAGCAGAATCATTGCGGCATCTATCGCATGGACCGCGACCAAGGTGTGTGGGTGCGCATCGGCGACAACATGCCGAAGGAGGTCGGCGACATAGGCTTTCCGATGGTGCTTCATCCGCGCGATCCG
>JBGQGO010000353.1:0-6155 GCA_041497455.1 Blastocatellia bacterium
CTTCGGGTGGACTATCTGGCCAAGGCAAACGCTCAGTCTCGCTAACCTGGGCTCCGTCGAAAAGGTGAGGAAACGGATGCCCCATTTCTTAACGGCGGACTCGGTCGCCCATGTGCATCAGGTGTGAGAGAGCGATTGGTTGGCCAGAACTCTTCACCCTCGGAGCAGAGAATAGCACGGAAGCTGGTAACATAAAAACGGAACAATTGAATTGAATCTCGCCACAACTAGTAAGGAAGCACTCGCGCTGATTTACTCCGAGAGAATCAAAGCCGCCAACAGTGGAATCATTATTTCATGATGCCCAATAAACGAGAACCCGCGGCCGCTGCCGGCAACTGGGCGCCGCACAACATTCGTCAGCGGGCGATATTGCTGTATGAAATCGAAGTTCGCGGTGTAGAAGTCTTGCAGCTTGAATCCGAGATTGCGAACGACCGTCACTGTCTTCAAGAAAACTTCCGGCAACACTACTGCCGACCCGAGATTCAAGTACACGCCGCCGCCGTCAAGCTCTCGCACTAGCGAACACAGCAAACGAAAATCATGTTGAGTCGTTTGGCCTATGCTTGCGCCGTCCGCTGAAGGGTGTATGTGAACGATGTCCGTCCCGACCGCGACGTGAACCGTGACCGGAACGCGAGCTTCGTACGCCGCGTGAAGCAGCGACTTCTTTGCATGAGGCGGCTGCATTAACTGAAGCTGGCGGCCGATTGCTTCTCCCATCCCGATGTTGTCTTTCGCCCCGGCCGTGACTGCTTCGTTGATCGTGCTGCCGGTTTCTTCGGCCATTCCGAAGCTGCCCGAGCCCAGCGTCGCGTCCACGTCTTCAGAGGTGGCGCCCACCAGCGCGATCTCGAAATCGTGAATCATCGCCGAGCCGTTCATCGCAAACGCAGTCACATAGCCGCGCTGCATCAGGTCAATCAATATCGGAGCGAGACCGGTCTTGATCACGTGGCCGCCAAGGCCCACGATAATCGCGCGACCCTTTTGCTTTGCGTCTTTGATTGCTCCGGCAAGCTCGCGCAGCTCACGCGCCGCGAGAATGTTCGGGAGGCTGTCCAGGAACTCCCTCAGCGATGCCTCACTAGGAGCCGGCTTTGCGAAGTCATCCGTGGTTACCTTACTCGCTCGCGAAGCCAACGGATACGTGGCAATACGGGAGAGATCGGTTGGCTCGGTTTTGTATCGCGCCATATTGGTATTGGTCCAATTGGTCCTATCGCTTGGCTCCGTACAGCGCGTCTTCGACCAGCTCGCACAGTATGTGTCCGATTGTGATGTGAGTCTCCTGGATACGCTGGGTCGAGGGAGCGTCGACGACAAGAGCCACGTCAACCGCATCCGCGAGCTTGCCTCCCTTGCCTCCGTCCCGGCCTGCAAGCGCAATCGTCTTGATGCCAAGCTCGCGCGCCGCAGCAACCGCACGCAAGACATTTGGCGAGTTGCCGCTGGTCGAAATGGCCAGCGCTACGTCACCCAGGCGGCCCAATGCGCGCAGTTGACGCTCGAACAATTCATCGAACGACGAATCGTTCCCAACCGAAGTCAGAATCGAAGTGTCCGTCGTGAGGGCGATCGCCGCAATAGGCGGGCGGTCGTAGTTGAGGCGATTCACAAGCTCCGCGGCGATGTGCTGAGCATCAGCCGCCGAACCGCCATTTCCGAAGATCAACACCTTGCCGCCTGTTTTCACCGAGGTGATGATTAATTCTGCCGCGCGCGCTACCGTCTCAGCGTGAGAGTCGAAGAACGACTTCTTGGCTTCGATGCTTTCGCGAGCGATCTGATGGATGCGTTCTATCATCACGGCGGTCTAGTTTATTGGCTGCATATGGATAAGACAAGCTTGCGCGGGCATGCTTTGACTCGCGGTAGGGCGTTGTTACAATGTGGCTCTTCGACAGACTCAGGCTCGTGAGACTCGAATGTAGCGTAGACTGTCCAGTCTGCGCCGGGTCGGTCTGGTTCGGGGTACTGCGCGCAGACCGGACAGTCTACGCTACATTTTCCAAGGAGGAGAGGGTTGTTCAAGGTCGCACTGGTCGGAACACACGGGGTAAACAAGACAACGATTGCGTATGAGCTCGCAGGAGTGCTCAAGCGCAAAGGCCAAACGGTGGAGTTGCTCACTGAGATCGCTCGCGAATGCCCCTTCCCTTTGAACGAGCAGGCGACTCGCGAGGCTTATCAGTGGATAATCGCGCGACAGGTGCAGCTCGAGATCGAGAAGTCGCCGCGCGCGGATGTGCTTGTATGCGACCGCTCGGTGCTCGATAACTTTGCTTACTACGTTAGGCGCTACGGAAGCAAAGGTGAGGAGGCCGAAGCGCTCGATCTCTATTGCCGGTCGTGGATGCGGACTTACGACTTGCTGGTGCGGCTTCCAGTCGTTGAAGCTCTCGCGCCCGACGGATTTCGCTCGACCGACGCCGCGTTCCAACGAGAGATTGATCTGTTGTGCGACGAGTTGTTCGAGAGCGCCTACAGCGATAAGACGCAGCCGGCTTATTTAAGAGGCTCACTGTCCGCGAGCGAAATCGCCGAGTTTGTTTTCCGTGCTTGATGAGTTCGTTGCTATCGTGCCAGTCTAAGCCGCATGATCATCACCGAAGCAATCAAAAAAGTGGTCGACCGGGTCGACCTCACCGCCGAAGAGGCCGAGTCGGTGCTCGAGCAGATAATGACCGGCCAGTGCACCGACGCGCAGATCGCTTCGCTGTTGACCGCTCTTCGAATGAAAGGCGAGACGGTTGCCGAGTTGACGGGCTTCGCAAGAGTTATGCGCCGCAAGTCCGCGCGCGTCCATCCGCACACAACCGTGAGCGCCGAGATTGGAGACACCGAACGCGAAGCGCTCATCGACACCTGCGGCACGGGAGGCGACGTCAGCGGCAGCTTCAACGTTTCAACCGCAACGGCGTTTGTCGTCGCAGGCGCGGGCGTTCGGGTGGCCAAGCACGGCAATCGCTCTGTATCTTCTCAATGTGGAAGCGCGGATGTTGTCGAAGCGCTTGGCGTCAGAATCGAGCTTCCACCCCACAGGATCGGGCGGTGCATCGACGAGGTTGGAATTGGCTTTCTTCACGCGCCACTGCTCCACGACGCGATGAAATACGTGGCCCTTGCCCGCAGACAGATGGGCATTCGAACGATCTTCAACATGCTCGGGCCGCTTACAAACCCCGCCGGCGCGAACATTCAGGTGGTGGGAGTCTATGCCGCGCACCTGACCGAATTGCTCGCGCGTGTGCTAGGCGAACTTGGCAGCGCCCGAGCGCTTGTTGTGCACGGCGCCGACGGACTCGATGAGATAACGATAACCGCTGAGAGCAAAATAACTGAGTTGAGGAACGGTGAACTGAGCACTTACACTGTCGCGCCCGAAGACTTCGGTCTCGAGCGAGCAACGCTTGGAGAGATTCAAGGCGGCGACGCTCATCAGAACAGCCAGATCATCCTTGGAGTGCTGCGGGGAGAGCGCGGACCGCGACGCGACATAGTGTTGCTGAATGCGGCTGCGGCTTTCGTAGCAAGCAGCAGGGCCGGTGATCTGAGAGAAGGGATCGGGGTCGCCGCTGAATCGATTGACAGCGGAAAGGCGCTCGAGAAGCTTGAGCAGTTGATCGAGTTCACGAATCAGTCGAACTAGCAGAGGGGCAGAGGGGAAGAGAGCAGAGGGGCAGAGGAGCCGAGGAGCAGAGGGGAGGAGGAGCCGAGGAGCAGAGGCGCGGAGGAGAAGAGGAGCAGGGGAGCGCCTGCGCCTCTGCCCCTCTGCTCCTTCTCCCCTCCGCTCCTCTGCGACTTCATCCTCGCCCAAACAACAACCATCTCTTTTTCTTTTGCGGTAGCGTCGCCGTCGGGCGCGTTGGAATGGGCTTCCCGTCCACGACCGCAGCCGGGTTGTCGTCTGCTATTGCGTGAGCGTACTCCTCCCCGACGATCTCCGCCGTCGAAGCTACCGCGGCCGACATCCCAGGCAGCCTGTTGCGCGTGTTGTGACAGTCGCTGGCGATGAAGTGTATCAATCCGTTCTCGAGCATCACTCGCGCCGCTTGCTGAACCTTCCTCCCGAACTGACCCATGATCGACCCCGTGTCCATCTGGCCAAGCACTCCGATCGAGATCAGTTCGTAGAAGCGTTCAGGCTCGTTCATGAGCATCATGTTGCGCTCCGGGTGCGCGATGATCGGCGTGATCTGGTTGCTCATCAACTCAAACAGCGGATGCTCGCTTCCCGGCGGCACAACCGCGTGAGGGAACTCGACCAGCGCGTACGGCCCGCCTGCAATTGTTGGCGCGCTGTGAGTCTCGCAGATCTGTTTCACAAGCGCGTGGGTGAAGCGAAGCTCGCATCCGAGGACTATCTTCGGCCTTCCGCCGAGTTCCTCATTCAACTCAGCGACTTTTTGCCGCAGGAAGTCAGGCTCATGCGTCTTGTGCATTCCGTCGTGCGCGTGCGGCGTTGCAACCATCACGCGGATGCCGTCGTCGGCGGACGTGCGGCACATCTCCACCGATTCTTCGAGACTGCGCGAGCCATCGTCTACCTGGGGCAAGATGTGGCTGTGAATATCAACCATACGTAGCAGCTCTCGTTCATACTACGACAGAAACCAAAGTCCCCACAATCATTCGCAACGTAATCTTAACGTCTCGACTGTGCGAATGATGAGAATACCTGGATAAGGGTGGATTACGCAGAAGGTCGGAATGAGGTGCACCGCCCAACCGGCCGGTGCAGTTTCAATGCATGGCCGCCGGAAGGCCAATTCGCTTTCGCGAGAGGACGCTCGGCGGCGTGCGGGACCTGCTGTAAGCGTGGTGCGTAGTGACTAGTTGATTCGTCCGGCCGATTGAGTTGCGCGGCGGCAGCCCGTTGGCAAAAGCCGCCGACCGGACTAGCCCGCCGGTTTGCGACGGGGTCAGCTTAGCTCAAGACGATAGGAGGGTCCGTGGCTGTATAGCTCAAACGCTCGTCGACCTTGTTAGCAGTGGGTTTCCCAAATGACTCCGCGACATGTTCCAGGATGTCTCATATGGCGCCTCCGCGTTTTCATGATCTCGCCTTTGCGCTGAGCGCCAACTTCGCGCTTCAACAGTCGGGCTGTTTCTCGCTAGGTGAATATACAAGCCCGGTGCCAGTGGGAAGATGAGAGCCTCAGAGTTCCTTAACGTGTGGTTGAGTCGATACTTGGCGCGGCGAAACCGGCTTAGCGCGGAAGTTCTCGCATAGGCGAATCGGTCAGTTTGATTCGGTCGATTCGGTCAGATTGATCTAAGGTCCGATGACTTGATCGCAACATCAAAGACGATGGGATCGTGGTCTGAAAGCGGCGATCCGTTGTGGGTGAGACCGGTAAACGTCTGAGCGCCGACGCTCGCGGCGCCGGTCTGTTCGTCGATAACCTCACCGGCCTTGAGCGGTCTCAGCCCACGTGCCGCCAGCCAGTCCAACCGAAACTCGAGCAGCAGACCTTCGGGTGGGATTCGACGATTGATCCACCATTTCATCGGGCGAGGCAATCGAGTTGGGTCATCCAGATTCGAAACGATGGTGCGGCTTGTAGCGCTGCGATCGTTAGACCCCTCCGTCTCGTAGCCGAACCTCGCGAACTCGCGTATTGCAGGTTCTCTTGTCTCTGGGTGACTCAGCCTTTGACTCAGGTTGTCACGGCTGCTGGTGAGAATCATCGCCGTGTTCTTCATCGCGCGACACCTCGCGCCTCGCGCGAAGGTATGCGTGTTCAGGTCGCCGCCGACGATTGCAGGTCTGCTTGAGTCTGCTTCGAGTCGCGTCTCAACCGCTTGAAGCATCGCGCGCATCTGCTTTCCGCGGCAGCGCGGCGTGTTGACTACGTCGAGGTGCGTGTTTCCGACGACGAAGCTTGTGTCATCGATCTCAAGGTCCAGCAATATACCGATGCGGCCGCCGATTCGCCGTTCTTTGCTCTCGAAGTTGTTTTCGCATCTCGGAAGCCGAATTATTTGAGGATTCGAGAACGGTTGCCTGGTGAGTATCGCGTTGCCGTGCAGCGCGCTGGTGTTCTCGCCCGCGAGCCTGACCTCGCCGCCGGCTCCCTTGGTGAGCTCGAGATATTCGACGCCGAACAGTGCGTGAGCTTCGAGCGCGCGGCTCAGCTCGAGAGCGA